>JAMPKV010000014.1 GCA_039962225.1 Microcoleus sp. AS-A8 | reverse complement strand
TAGGATACTTTTCTCTCACCCACATGACTATCAGATTGTCAAGGTTCTTATGTTACTTGCGGGTAATCCTCTACCCATTTCAGGGCTAGTTTCTACCCAACGAATCGCACTCCAGGTCTGAACCCGTATGAGTTGGGTTCAAATCGCGCCTCCCATTCCGGCTCTAGTGCCAGTTTGACAAGCGCTTGCCTTGCTCGGTCTTTCATTGTAGGTATACCCAAAGGTCGCTTCTCTTCCGTTCCAGGTTTGGGAATCCATACTCTCCTAGTTGGGCTGACCTTTGAACCCAGTTTTAGATTATTGACTAGCTTCAAACGTGCTGCTGGGGATAGGGATTTTGCCCCGTCCACTCCCGCCGTTTTCTTGCCAGTGTTATCCTGGGTCACTCTACGAACCGATAATGCTCTTGCTGACCAAGACTTCATCAACGTCTTTTGGAGTCTGCGTAATGCTTTTACATCGCCACGAATTGAGGCTCGCTAAATTCTCTTTTGGAGCTTATAAACCTTGCGTTCTAGCTTTCTCCAGTTCACTTGGTTCCATTCCACCGTAGTCTTTAAACTCGTTTTAGACATCCCCGCTTCAGGCGTTGATGGCTAGTCTCGAACCTGGGGGAAGTGCTTTCACCGCTGCACCTGCGGGGTAGGATTTGAGGTTTCTAGGATACTGACTCTCACCTACATGGTCATTCAGTTGTCAAGGTTCTATATCCTTGCGGCTAATCCCCCTAATCTTTATTTGCCTTGGTTTCTAGCCAACGATTCGCACCTCCGTTCCTCCGTTCCCCCGCTACCCCTCCCTCAGCGATAGCAGGGAGGGGATTGCCGCGAAGTGTTCAAGAACTGCTAAGTTGCCCTAGTGGAGAGGAATCTGATATTTTGCAGCGTCACTCAAACCTCGTGGATGAGGGATTGGTGTGGGTGATGGTGCAGGTAGCGGAGAGAATGGCAGAGGCGGGCAATCCAAATGCTTATTGTTTGCGACGTTTCACCGCACAGTTGGCTCAATTAATAGGGAACTGGAAGCAGCTATACCAAAGAGCGACTCAACTTTATCATCAGGGTCAGTATAGTCAAGCGGTAATTGTTGCTGAGCAAGCATTAGCGTTAGCGCGACAACTCTGGGAGGACGAACATCTTAATACGGTTGCTAGCCTCAACAATTTAGCATTACTCTACCACTTACAGGGATGCTTAGCTGCCGCAGAATCTCTATATAAGGCGGCTTTTGTGATGATAAAACGCCTGTTTCCCACTGACCATCCTGATGTTGCACAAAGCCTCAACAATTTAGCAGGACTCTATCAATCCCAAGGATGCTTAGCTGTAGCCGAACCCCTGTGTGAGGAAGCTTTGGCAATGAACAAACGCCTGTTTCCTACTGACCATCCCAATGTGGCACAAAGCCTTAACAATCTAGCAGCGCTCTATCGCTTACAGGGGCGCTTATCAGCAGCCAAACCCCTGTTAGAAGAAGTGTTGGCAATGAACAAACGTCTGTTTCCCCAAGACCATCCCCGTATTGCCACCAGTCTCAACAATTTAGCAGGACTCTACCACTTATAGGGATGCCTTGATGCCGCTGAACCCCTGTATAAGGAAGCTTTGGTCATGAGGAAACGCCTGTTTCCAGTAGATCATCCCGATGTGGCACAAAGCCTCAACAATTTAGCAGGACTCTACCAATCCCAAGGATGCCTCGATGTAGCTGAACCGTTATTAGAGGAAGCCTTGGTGATGAGGAAGCGCTTGTTTCCACCAGACCATCCCAATGTGGCACACAGCCTCAATAATTTAGCAGAACTCTACCGCACACAGAGACGCTTCGATGTAGCTGAATCTCTATTAGAGGAAGCTTTGGCAATGAGCAAACGCCTATTTCCCACTGACCATGCTCTCGTCGTCACTAGCCTTAACAATCTAGCAGCACTCTACCAATCTCAGCAATGTTGGGATGCAGCCGAACCCCTGTTAGAAGAACCCTTGGTAATGAGCAAACGCTTATTTCCCGCTGACCATTCCCAAATTTCCGCAATTCTCAACAATTTAGCAGGATTATTAGCTTCTACAGCTCGCTATTCTGAAGCGTTAGAACTGATCAAAGAGGCAGCAGCAATTGAGAACCGTCTGATTAGCCAAGCCTTTGGTGCGAGTTCGGAACGCGATCGCCTCGCCTATCTCCAGAAATTCAGAGGTAATTTTCAAGGATTTCTCTCTCTAGTCTCCAAACACCTCCACCACTCCCTTGAAGCCAAACAAGCGGCACTAGATTTAGTGCTGCAACGCAAAGCCTTAACTGCCGCCGCCTTAGCCGCACTGCACCAAGCAATCTACAGTGGACGCTATCCCCACCTAACGGAAGAGTTAAAGACACTGCGAGAATTGAGCGACCAGATTACCCACTTTACCTTTACTCAACCCCAACCCGATCGCATCCCACAACTGCAAGCCGAACATGACAAATTGCAGAAAAAACTCGCCTCCCAAGTACCAGAAATCCAGCTCCAAGAGCAACCCGTTGACTGCCGTTCCGTTGCCTTAAAACTGCCAGAAGGCAGCACCTTAATCGAGTTCGTCTGCTTTAAAGTCGTTGATTTCCACGCCGCTAGTGAGGAATCAAAATGGCAACCCGCCCGTTACCTAGCGTTTATCTTACCCGCAGGGCAGCCAGACCAGGTGCAGATGATTGACTTGGGAGAGGCAGAACCCATCGACCAACTGATTCAGGACTTTCGCCACTATGCATCTGACGGTTATCTGGCAGTGCATTCGCTGGATATGGGAGGAGATTATGATGAACCTGAAGACTTGAGACAGCTTCCCGCAGAGGCGATCAAACTGCGTGAAGCGATATTTAAGCCGCTTTGCCCTTACCTACAAAAACACCAGCACCTATTTATTGCTCCTGATGGGAATTTGAACCTGCTGCCATTTCAGATTCTCCCCACTGATGAGACGGGCGAACAACTGCTGATGGACGAGTACCGCATCAGTTACCTCAGTGTCGGGCGAGATATTCTACGTTCTCAGGTTCAGACTCAGCGCCCTGCTTCTCAGCCTTTAGTGATTGCTGACCCAGATTTTAACCTGGCATTAGAAGACCTAGCCCCCCTAGCCCCCCAACTTTGGGGGGAACCGGAATCTCAAAGTCCCCCAGAATTGGGGGATTTAGGGGGCGAGACAGACTTGTGTATACACGGTAGCCTTGCAGGAGAGGGGTTGGGGGAGAGGTCAAAGCTGGGTGTACTAGGAACACAAGCCGCAGAATTACTGCAAACTTTGGCAGGTTCGGCTTTTGAACGTGCAGAAGGAACTCGCCTTTTGGGTGAAGGGGTTGCCAAGCTGTTGGGGGTATCGTCTTACTTGGATAAGGAAGCCTTAGCATCTCGCTTGACTGGTTGCGAGTCTCCTGAAATCCTGCTGATTGCCACTCATGGCTTATTCTCTAGAGAAGTACAACTGCAAGACTATTGGAAATTAACCCTAGCGCTGCTGACTTGCCCCAGTGGACAGGAAGCAGAACTGTTGCAGAAGAACCGGAAGCTGCTGGATAAGACATTGTTGGAGGAGATGGAAAAGGTAGCAGCGATACTTGCAGAAGACGGAAATCAGAATGCTGCTGACTGGTTGAGAAATTTCGCCCCGCAAGTCGCTGCAATCATTGACGAATCCACCCAACAAACCTCAATCCAAAACCCCCCTAACCTCCTCACTGAAGCTCCGGCTTATCAAGGGGGGAACTCTAAGATGCCACATCCAGAAGACCCAATGTTGCGTTCAGCACTTGCCTTCGCTGGCGCTAACGCTTGGCTACAGGGTAAAACTCTGCCAAACGAAGCAGGCAAAGGCTTAGTCTTCGCCCAAGACGTAGCCGCACTCGACCTCTGGGCAACTGAACTCGCCGTCCTCTCTGCCTGCAATACGGCAATGGGCGACATCAAAATTGGCGAAGGCGTCTTTGGCTTGCGTCGCGCCTTTGCCGTCGCTGGAGCAAAAACCCTCGTGATGAGCTTGTGGTCAGTTCCCGATCGCGCAACTGCCCTATTGATGGAGCATTTATTCACCAACCTAAGACAAGGTTTAGGTCGTGCCGATGCCTTACAAGACGCCCAAAATTACATCCGCACCATCACCCTCAAAGAATTGCAGCAATCTTCACTTGGTGTTGCCGTGCTGGAAGAACTAAAAGACCTATTACCACAAGATTGGAATTTTTGTCAATATTATAGACCCCTTGAGCATCCTTATTTTTGGGGAGCCTGGGTATGTCAGGGAGATACGACAGCTATATCCTCATCACAAATTATGAAATAGGCGGAATCCGAGCAAGAATACCATTTTTCAACGGTTTAGGACGCTCCGCCCACGCCAAATAACCCTGTGGATTCTCAAAATACAGCTTGGCACACTTCAAGATAGCCTCTGCACTTTCTTTAGCAGGTAAGTCGCCAAATAGATAAGTGTACTTACTGGAAGCCACAAACGAAACCGCACAAAAGCGACTGCAAGCACTCATACATTCGACTTCCTGAAGCTTAAATTCATCCCGCAGTTCCCAAACGGAGTGAAGTTCCTGTAACTGTTCTATCAACTCCTGTCCACCGCTTTTTCCTTGCGGCTTTCCTTCGACATAAACAGTTGCACAGGTTTTGCAAACCAATAAAGCATGTTGTGTATTCATTAATTTATTGCCAAACCAAACGACGTCTTAATTGGATTCCAATCACCAAACCCACTACTATAAAACTGGTGAAATAACCTAATACAATTAACCGACTTTGTAGAGGAGGAGCCACTCCTTCTACAAAAATTTCTTTCGCCACTTTCAACGGTGAAAATTGCTGTTGAGCCTGGGCTTTAGGAAAAACTTCTACGGTCACTTTGTGAGGGGCACCATCAAAAAATTGTTGCTCCCAATTGAGTTGACCTTTGCTATCGGTTACTCCTTGGTAAGCAAAAGCAACCCATTCCCCCTCAATTGAAGTAGCTTTGATGTTCAAATTTGCATCAGTTACGGGTTGTCCTGTTTGAGTATCGCTGACTTGAACCGCTAAGTTAGCCAATTGACCAACTTTTGCCTCAATATCCCCTGATATTCGGGCTTCGATACCCTGAGACTGGAGAATAGCTGGCTCTTCCGACTTTGGAGAATGATTCTTGTGATGACCTGTATGAGACTCGGCAAGTTCAGCGGTGATATTAATGAATACCAAAGAGATCATCGCAACAATTATTGCCCCACTCAATAAGAGTCTTATTCGTTGCGGTGCAATTTCTCCCTCTTGAATTTCTTGTTGTCCTCCTAACACCAACCCACCCCCAATCCCAACGGTCAATAAAACTAAGACTAAAATCCCAAAATTGCGATATTTAATCCAATTTTCGGGAACAGATAATGTTAGTGTTTGCTGAAATGGAGTAAAAGCCTTCTCAACAATTGGGCTAACTTTTACTAGTAGTTGATACTGACCTCGAATCGGTAATATTTGCTGAATTTGCAATTCTCCCTTGGGAGCAACTGCCTCAATATTGAGTAACTGCGTTCCCTCTACAATTGGGAAATCGGTGGGAAACCAAGGACTTTTAGGGGGAGTGAGAATTTGTAACCGAATTTTGGCATTATCTAAAGATTGTCCGACTGCATCTACGGCTTGCAGCGTTAATCGCACCGGAGACGGCGTTACAGTTGCCTCTGCTTCAAAGGGTAAGATTTGGCTAATGGGTGGCTCTGCGCTCAAGCGAATAGAGGGTTGTGGAGTCTGGGAAGATACCATCAACCCGTAGAAAACCACACCCATCAGACAAACTAGGCTGATGAGAGCAGCCATCTTAGATTTTGACATGCTAATTTTGAACTCCTGCGATCTCCAGGCTTGGAGGATTAGTGACAACCCACCATCAACGTGTGGTGACGTAGAGAATGCATCTGGTTATGAGCCGCAGGATAAGTAGAAAAGTAAAGAGTCCAAAGTGTCAGAGCACACAACGAAGTGTAAAGTGTGGCTTGCACCGGCAACGACAACGTGAGACGAACTGTCCGTTGCTTTAGGGAACCAAGAGTACTAATTGAAGACGTTTTCATGTTTGACCTCGATCGTGTAGACCGCACATCTGAGTGATCACTCTATCGGTGGGCATTCTGGCTCTTGAGTTCCCTATCGGTTAACTCAACACAGCTGCGGTACAGCGCCGGATTTGCACCGAACTTTCCCCGTTACCTCTAGTGGCTGACCCCCACTTGAACCGATTAGATTTTGGTACTTTACCACACTCACTGCTCTTGGTGGACAGTTATTTTTCTCACTCAATGATTTACTCAACAGCAAAGTAACCGACTGAAAACCAATTTCTGGCTCCCAATCGGTTACCTGTAAAAGCAAAGATTGCTTTTGTCTTGCTTCTACCTAGCAGAGCTACCGCTCGTGGTTGACGGCTTCTCCTCAATAGGCGGCATAATTACCTTATTAATGACATGAATGACGCCATTGCTAGCTTGAATGTCCGCTTTAACCACTGTGGCATCATTAACCATGACGCCATTCGAGGACACCTTCACTTCCACAGCAGCACCTTCGAGAGTTTCAGCTTCGCCTGATGTCAATGTTTTAGAAGTGTTCTCACCTGGAACCACATGGTAAGTGAGAATTTTAACTAATGCGGCTCGGTTCTGTGGCTTTAACAGCTCCTCAACTGTACCTTCGGGTAGCGCCGCAAACGCTTCATCCGTTGGTGCAAAAATTGTGAAAGGGCCTTCGGAGGCTAAGGCTTTATCTAAACCTGCTGCTTTTAACGCGGCGGTTAAGGTTTTGAAGGAGCCATTAGCAGCAGCTACCTCAACAACGTTGCCGCTTGCCTTTGTCGATGTTCTGGCTGGGGAGGCAGATGGAGTCATCGGCTTAGGTTGGACTTGAGGCTGAGTCCTCATCGTGGGAGGTTGAGTCTGCATGATGCTTGTTGGCATGTTGTTCTGCGCTAACACCGGAAGCGTCACTAGAACACCAGCTGCTCCTGCGATCGCTGCAAACTTCTTAACCGTCTTGGTAAGTTTATCCATCTTTACCGAAGTCTCTTGTTAAGAGATATTAAGATTTATCACGCATACTCTAATTTTACTAAGAAGTTTAAAGCATCTATCTTTTGGAGGAATTGGGCACAAGAAAAAATCTGACGTTTGAAATAAAAGCGCTCGCACCTCAGTTCTCAGTTTGATTTTTTGGCTGGAATACACCATCTGCGTAGGGGCAGGGCATGTTTTGCCCCTACAGGTAGGGGATAGCTAGTTGCGGAAGTCCTGTATGTTTGAACACAACTTTCTATGAGGTACTCAACGGAGTAATTCTTCTAAATGATGCTGACTCCAAAGCGATCGGTACACACCAGGACTTGCCAAAAGTTCCGTATGGCTGCCACTTTGCACAATTTGACCCCCATCCATGACAAAAATTCGATTAGCCGTAGCGGCTGCCGACAGTTGATGGGAGATAAAGATTACCGTTTTGCGCTGCACACCTTCAGCCAGATTTTCCAGAATTTGGGTAGCGGTTTGGTTATCCACGCTAGAAAGGGCATCATCCAAGATGAGAATCGGTGCATCCATCACCAAGGCTCTAGCTAGAGAGGTACGTTGTCTTTGTCCGCCAGAGAGCGTAATACCCCGTTCTCCAACAATCGTGTCATAGTGCTGAGGGAAATTGAGAATTTCTGTGTGGATTTGGGCTTGCTTAGCCGCGTATTCAACCTCTTGCTGTTCGCTTAAGGGGTTGCCGTAGCGGATGTTATTTTTAATACTGGTGCTGAAGAGGAAGCTGTCTTGGGGAACATAGGCGATCGCACTTCGCAACTCTTGCAATCGCATCCTTGTCAGGTCATATCCATCCAAAAATAGCTGATTATCCTCAATATCCAACAAGCGAGGAATGGCATTCGCTAAGGTGGATTTTCCCGAACCAATGGCTCCTACAATCGCCACCGTTTCACCAGCATTAATCGTAAAACTGATGTCTTTGAGTGCCGGAGTTTTGGCACCGGGATAAGTGTAAGTTAGATGTCGTGCCGTCAACTGACCTTTCACTGGCGTCGGTAGTTGAATCGGTTTAGAATCATCTTTAATCTGGGGTTGAACCGTGAGAATCGACTCAATGCGGTCAATACTCACTTCACCTCGTTGATAGGCTGTAATCGTAAAACCTAAGAGTGCGGTAGGGAAAACTAAACGCTCTGAGTAGAGCAGCAACGCCACAAAATCCCCCACGGTAATCCTACCGGAAGCAATTAACCCAGAACCTAGCCACAGTAATACCAATAAGCTGATATAGGCAAGAGCTTCAATAACAGGAAATAGAATGTTGCGCGTTTTGGCTAAATCGAGATTTGCCCCTAACAGTTGTCCATTCAGGCGTCGGAAAGCGCGACGTTCGTTCGCCTCTTGAGCGTAGATTTTAATCAGGGAGATGCCGCTCATGTCTTCCTGAATCATCTCACTCAGGTTGGAGAGTTCTTCTTGTACCGCCAGTTGTTGATTGCGGAGCTTTTCACTAAAAAGCTGGACAGTGATTAGCATGAGGGGATAAACAGCGATCGCTAACAGAGTCAACCGCAAGCTAATCGACATCATCACCGGTAACGTTAAACCATAAGCGAATACTGTATTCGCCAAACTCAAAACGGCAAATCCCAACAGACGCCGAATATTATCCACATCACTGGTGGCGCGGTTAATTAAATCTCCAGAGGTATTCGTGGAAAAATAAGATGGCTCCAGGATGAGTAGATGCTGAAAAATCTTTTGCTTCAGGTCAAATTCGACCTTACGCCCCACCCCAAATAATAGAATGCGAGACACCATCCGAATCACCCACATTAACGTAGCGAGGAGGATGATGGGCCATACAAACTGCCAGATGCGATCAAAGCCAAAGGCGGAGACGGTGCGAAGTTCGTCAATGCCATCCCTTATGAGCAGAGGGATGTACACACCGAGTCCATTAACAACGAGGAGAGCAATGACACCAAGTGATGCATCTAAAGTGTGAGGGCGCAGGTAAGCCAGTAGTTTTTGCAGCCTGGAGTTAGCCATGTGACAAAGATAACAATTCTTAATCTTAAACGATTGCTGGGTCTGGCTCCCTCGCCCGAAGGGGCGTTACACAACGAGCGGCTACACTCAGGATTGATGTTCTTCCTTAAGATAGAATTTCCGACAATCTGAACCCAACAATCCCACGGAGTAAGTGTGGGATTGTCCAATCTCCAACGCATTGGGAAGTAGAAAGTTTTTCATTCGGCAATAACTTCCTACTTCATCCTTTTCAAGTGGCTGTTGGAGATAGCCAGCCTCGTAACGAGTAGTAGATGGTGGTATAGAATTCCTCAAGAATTCGAGTGCTGACACTGAGAGCATCAACACTGGGAATAAAGGATTGAATCGAAATGTTGCGTGCCTCTCTCGTTCCAGGCTCTGTCGAAACAAAATTCGCTGGTTGAGTCACCACATTAACGCCGACTTGAGAAAAAGCCAGACTAGCGCGGCGGCTATTGATGGCAGAAGTCACCAGGAAAATAGGTCTGTCTTGTATAGCTCGACCTCTCAAGATGCCGTTGACTTGCTCAGCGCTAGTGCGAAGGTCTTGGCTTCTGGATTCCACCACAATCTGACCTTGGGGAACACCAAATTGGTTCAGGACGGTGGCGACATTATTGGCTTCTTGGCCTGCACTGGCAATCACAATAGGTTGGTTACCTGCGGTTACCTGCTCTTGATACAATTGGGCGGCGCGACGGAGGCGGTTGCTGCCCTCATCTGTGAGCTGAATTTGGGTTCTAGGGGGGAGACTGGGTTGTGTCGTTCCTTGCGCCAATACCACAATCGCTCCGGCTGCTGTCCCTGTCGTGGCTGCTCTGGGGAATGAGCCAAGCTCAAGGGGTCGAGCCAGTACAGTGCTGACGAAGGGAATACTGGAAATCAGTAAAATCATCAGAGCTGCAACGATGAGATTTCTGTTCTTGAGTCCCTGGTTTAAAGCAGCAGCGATTAACACAATAGTGGCTCCCACAGGCTTGAGCGGGAATGAGAGAACGCTCCATGCCGTTCTCACCAATGTGTCGTTCGGGAAGAAAAACGCCAGCACGATGATGGCAAACAGCAGAAAACCCCCAAGCAAGGTAAGATACGCTCTGGGGATTACTTTCAGTAGCAAATTGTAGATAATGACTGTGATCAGTAGCCACAGTAGTACCTGCGTAAGTAGTAAGAACATTGTTAAGAACTGCTTCGTTGTTGAGGGTTAGTGGTTGGTTGCTCGTTGTTAATCTCACCAAGGTAATTGGAGAGTAGGGATGAGGGAGAACCGTTGAAAGTTGAAAGTTTGAGCCGACACTACGCTTGAGTACCTGCGGAAGCCAAAAGCTGCTGCACGAGTCGTATAACCCTCAACCCAGTCTCCTGTCTTGACCATTTAAAATAACAACTTACAACTAATAACTGCTAGTACTTTTGTTTCAGTGGTGTTTCATCTGCTTGAACCAAGGTTTAAATCACTATTACACGGGCATTATACTCGCGATTGGCAGTAAGAATGGGCAAAAAACGCGGTTGATGCTATAACAGACGATTGCTCGAAGCAGGGCAACGTCCTAAGGACAGACCTCTTCCTAGAAAACTACCCCAATCATCCTCAAATCAACTGATTCAGGAAAATTTTATTAAGGAAAATTCACCAACCTGTAGAGGCAGGGTATAGCATGAACGTCTGGAGAGGGAAGGTGTCAAAGACATGCTTCCTGGTTTTACATTCGACATTCCGCATTCCTCATTCCACAATCGATAAGGAGCAGGGGACGGTCTACTTCGGTTCAACATTAACGGCTGAAGTTGAAGAACGAACGTCTTTTGTCAAGTTAGGCTATAAAACGAAAAACTGGGAGAGTGTGAGGTGTCGCAAGTCAAACCCACGATTTTAGTGACTGGCGGAGCAGGATATATTGGCTCCCATGCTGTGTTAGCACTTCAGCAAGAAGGCTACCGCGTGATCGTGCTGGATAACTTGGAATATGGGCATCGAGAGTTTGTGGAAGATATCTTACAGGTGGAGTTGGTGGTCGGTGACATCCGCGATCGCACAACCTTAGAGCGGCTATTTGCTAATCACGAGATTGCGGCTGTTGTCCACTTCGCGGCTTATATCGCGGTAGGCGAGTCGGTTACAGACCCTGCCCAATATTACCGCAACAATGTGTCCGGTACGCTGACGCTTCTGGAAGCGATGGTAGCGGCAGGAGTCAAGAAATTGGTGTTTCCTTCGACCTGTGCCATCTACGGGATGCCCAAGCAAGTACCGATGAGTGAAGACCATCCCAAACAGCCAATGAGTCCCTATGCCACGACCAAGTGGATGGTAGAGCAAATGCTGGCTGATTTTGATCGGGCTTACGATCTACGTTCAGTGGTGTTTCGCTTCTTCAACGCTGCCGGAGCCAACCCAGAGGGGTTAATGGGTGAAGACCATCGCCCAGAAACTCATCTAATTCCACTCGTACTCCTAACGGCTTTGGGGAAACGCGAGTCTATTTCCATTTGGGGTACAGATTACCCAACACCGGACGGCACCTGCCTTCGGGACTATATTCACGTCAGCGACTTGGCAACAGCTCACATATTGGGGCTGGAGTATCTGTTGCAAGGTGGTAAGAGTGAGGCGTTTAATTTAGGTAATGGCAACGGTTTTTCGGTGCGGCAGGTGATTGAAACAGCGCGTCTGGTGACAGGTCGGGAAATCAACGTAGTCGAGTGCGATCGCCGCAGTGGCGATCCCTCAATTTTAGTTGGGAGTAGTGACAAAGCTCAAAAAATTCTGGGTTGGTCTCCCCAATACACTGACCTCAGTAAAATTATCGGCGATGCTTGGCAGTGGCATCAAAGGCGTCATCAATAAAACCTGTTCAGAAGCCCCTAACCTGGGAAAGTTGGCGCTATACTGATCGACTTGATTTCCAAGCCACAAGCAAACAACCGCCCCCCTAACGTATTCAGGGACTGTTTAACTACTTTGTTGTTGGATTAAAAACTGCTGGTGAATAGACACATCCAGACTGGAAAGGCGCAAAGCAACTCAACTCCTGTAAGCAAGGAGTCTCTTGGATTGGAAGCCCGAATCAGTCGCTTGGAGGCAATTGTGGGACAAATTGGAGAGGCAGTTCTCGCAACCACTGAAACCATTGACTGTCTTACTGAACGGGTGGATGCCCTAGCGACTCAAGTGCAACACCAAGGGCAACAAATTCAACAACAGGGTTACCAGATCTTTGCCGTCAGCGATGCGGTGCAAACGTTGGCTCAAGCTCAAAGTGATTCTTTAGAGCAGTTAGGGCAACTCACAGAAACTCTGCGACGCCTTGCGGCTGCCATCGAAGGGGTGGATCACTGAGGGGGAGTGGAGCCAGAGATCATACGAGGATGGGATAAATTTTCTACTTATATCCTGACATAAACAACACACCGCCCCTCTCTCCCCATTTCCCCATCCCCACTTCTGTTCAGACATCCCGGTAGACTTTCAAGCACTAGGAAAAATGTGCTAGGACAACGAGAACGCTCATAACTCATTAGGAGAACATTAATGCAATTTTCGAGGCGATACTTCGTCCTTCTTCCTCTGACTGCGGCCCTTAGCGTATTAATGGTTAGTTGTAGCCAGAGTAAAGTCTCTCAATGTAACAAAATTATCAAGGTTGCCAACCAAGCCGCTGACGAAGCTAAAGCTATCACCAATGGCGGTAAGGAAAGCGACCCTAAAGCGATGCTTAAGGCCGCCGATGCCCTGGAAAAAGCATCTCAAGACATGCAATCGATTAAGGTCAGCGATGACAAGCTTCGAGACTATCAAGGGCGTTTTTATGTCATGTATCGCGATACCAGCAAATCCACCCGCGATTTCATAACCGCCTTTCAGAAGAAAGACCGCTCAGCGGCTGAAGCCGCCGTAGTCAAATTGCAGAAAGCCACCGCCCTAGAAACACCCCTCGTTCAGGAAATTAATAAGTACTGCCAGCCTAAAAAATAGCCTACATTCCAACCCATTTCGCCTGGAATACAAAGCGGCAGGAAGAATACCATCTGTTCGTGTGAAAGTTTGGCATCCCATTCCATCGATAGTCATCCAGAGAGTTTTCCCTCCTCCTCGTCCCCATACCCTGAGTGGCTCACCTTGGGGTAAGCTCTTACTCACAAGAAGCATTCTGGGTAAATGTCCTTGAAATATGCTTTGGTTCATGAGTGGTTGACGCCCCAAGCAACTGGCGGGTCAGAACTGGTCGTTCAAGAAATTCTCCAGCACATTGATGCCGATCTTTATGCCCTGATTGATTTTGAATCTACCAATCCCCAGAGTTATCTGTTTGGGCGTTCGATTGGTACAACTTTCCTGCAACGTTTGCCCTTTGCCCGCAACGGTGTTCAGAAGTATCTGCCGCTGCTGCCCATCGCCATTGAACAGCTAGACTTACGGGAGTATGATGTCATCCTTTCCTCATCTCATGCTGTTGCCAAGGGCATCCTGAGTACACCTCAACAACTGCACATCTGCTACTGTCATACACCCATGCGCTACGCCTGGGATTTAACGTTTGATTACCTCAGGAGTAGTCGGATGGGGCGAGGGCCTCAAGGCTTAATCACACGGTATCTGCTTCATCAATTGCGTCAGTGGGATGCCCTTTCGGCGAACCGGGTGGATTATTTCATTGCCAACTCGGTACATACAGCACGCCGCATCTGGCGCTGCTATCGGCGTCAGGCAACCGTCATTCACCCACCGGTCAATATTGAGCGATTTGCGTTCCAGACTCAAAAAGAAGATTTTTATCTCACGGTTTCCCGCCTCGTGAGTTATAAGCGAGTCTCATTAATTGTTCAAGCCTTCAATCAACTCGGACTTCCACTTGTCGTGATTGGTACAGGACCGGACTTGGAGGCGATCCGTGAACTGGCACAACCGAATGTACAAGTGCTGGGATTTCAGCCAGACTCTGTGGTTGAGCAGTATATGACCCGCGCCAAAGCCTTTGTATACGCGGCTTGTGAAGATTTTGGCATTGCCCTAGTGGAAGCTCAAGCTTGTGGAACGCCTGTGATTGCTTATGGTGCTGGGGGGGCATTAGAGACGGTTCGAGATATTCGGCAACATCCAGACAGCGGAACGGGTCTATTTTTTCAACCCCAAAGTGCGGACGCCTTGATCGAAGCCGTGAATAGTTTTGAGAGGTCAAAAGACTTGTTCAGTCCCGAACAGGGTCGATTAAACGCAGCTGGCTTTGCTCCAAAAATTTTTGGCGATCGCTACTTGGCTTTTCTGGAACACTGCAAAGAGGACTACAAATCTCAATTCTCCCCTGAGAAATTCAAGTTTCCTCCAGCGTATTCGCCGTAGCCAGCCTCTTGTGGCTTTATGATCTTGACTGTGTGGTGTGAAGTGAAGGAGTAAGATGACTGCCGAAAGCCAACTTATCTCCGTCAAGATGTTGCGAACGTTCGTGAAGCGAGGAATTCAGCCACTCGCGTCGCGCAGCAGACCCAGAGGTCTTTCTCAACATCGCTTAAACGGAGATTTCGCCAAGCGGCTGTTTGATGTTATGTTTTCGCTATCTGTTCTGATTTCATTTTTGCCGATTTACTTGGTACTTGCCCTACTGATTGCCATCAGCTCACCGGGACCTATTTTTTATGTCCAGGAACGCGTTGGTAGAAACTACCAGTCTTTTGGCTGCCTCAAATTCAGAACGATGGTGGCAAATGCTGACGAACTATTGACCGATTTGATGGAAACATCACCTCATTTGCGTGAGGAATTTGAGGATAATTTCAAACTCAAGAAAGACCCTCGAATTACATGCATTGGTAAGTTTTTGCGACTTACTAGTCTTGATGAATTTCCTCAGTTTTGGAACGTTTTGAAGGGAGATATGAGTGTGGTGGGACCCCGACCCTTAGTGCCGGAAGAACTACCTAAATACGGGCGTCATATGGACAAAGTTTTGACGATTAGGCCGGGAATTACTGGTTTATGGCAAGTTTCTGGACGTAATGATATCCCTTATCCCCTTCGGGTTCAAATGGATGTCTATTATGTCAATTTCCGAAATTTTTGGCTAGATTTATGGCTGATTTTCAAGACGCTTGGTGTGATTATTTTCCCTAAAAATAATGGGGCTTACTGAAGGAGAAATTTGGAAATTCTAGAAATCTTTTTTTGCCTATTACGAGAGTTGAGTTGGCAGTAAATCTGTCTTCATTATTCTCTACAACGGTAAGAATGTCACGGGCTAGTTAATGCTTTGGTAGTGTCTCACGAAAGCGTTATTAATATAACTTTGTTAGCGCTTGCTCTCTTCGCTCTCGAAGGGAGCCGAGACGCTAGGATAGCTCCCACAGCAGAGCAGAAATCCTGCATAACGATCAAAGCTTTAGCCTGATCTCACTCCAGTTAACCCACTACCTGCTTAGCCATGGGTCAATATTCTAGGTTAACTTAAGGATGATTCGTTTACCTTCCAACACTGCCGTTGCGAGGTGAGCTTTATTGGCACTTTAGCCGCAGTGAGAGTTCTTATTTATTACAGGAAGATTCAAGGATGACGCAACGTAAGCGAGCGCTAATCACGGGTATTACGGGTCAAGATGGCTCCTATTTGAGTGAATTGTTACTGGACAAAGACTATGAGGTTCATGGAATTATTCGGCGAACTTCGACTTTTAATACCGATCGCATCGATCACATTTATGTAGACCCTCACAATGAAAACGCTCGGTTATTCCTCCACTACGGGGACTTAACCGATGGCGTAACCATGCGCCGGATTTTAGAAGAAGTCAAACCAGTAGAGATTTACAACTTAGGTGCACAATCCCATGTACGGGTGAGTTTTGATTCACCGGAATACACAGTTGATTCTGTGGCAATGGGGACGCTACGTCTTTTGGAGGCCATTCGAGATTATCGCAACCGCACAGGTATTGATGTGCGTTTTTATCAGGCGGGTTCGTCTGAGATGTTTGGTAAGGTACAGGAAGTCCCGCAAAAGGAAACGACGTCTTTTTATCCGCGCAGTCCTTATGCTTGTGCCAAGGTTTATGCCCACTGGCAAACCGTAAACTATCGCGAGTCTTACGGAATATTTGCCTGTAATGGGATACTCTTTAATCACGAATCTCCGCGCCGAGGCGAAACGTTTGTTACGCGAAAAATTACCAGAGCGATCGCTCGGATCGTAGCAGGTAAGCAGCATAAACTCTACCTGGGTAATCTCGATTCCAAGCGAGACTGGGGTTATGCCAAAGACTACGTTCAGGCCATGTGGCTGATGTTGCAGCAAAATGAAGCGGATGATTACGTCGTCGCCACGGGTGAAACTCACTCTATTCGTGAATTTCTGGACATCTCCTTTGGTTATGTCAATCTCAATTGGCAAGACTACGTAGAATTTGACCCCCGTTATTTACGTCCGGCTGAAGTAGATTTACTCATCGGTGACCCCAGCAAGGCAAAACACAAGCTGGGTTGGGAACCTTCTGTGACCTTTGAGGAGTTAGTCGCTTTAATGGTGGAAGCCGATTTGCGAGCTTTGGGGCTAACATCCCAGCATGGCACAGGATCTGCCGATTGGCAGGATAACGCCTATATTCGTCAGAGTGTAGGAAGCATGGTTGATTGAGCGGGTTCGCTAATTTCTGGCAGTTGCTAGATCATCAAATCGTGACTCACAAAGGATGAAGTGTACAGGATAAAGGATGAAAATAATCCAGCCATTCATCTCAAGCGCCTAATATTGATCAAAAGGGATAGTTTCATACCTCATACTTCATACTTCAGCCTTCAGTTGACCGATCACTAAGAGAGTTTCAGACGCTGGGCAAGGATTGCAAGACTAATGGCAACTTTAGATTTAACTAATCAAAGGATTCTCGTAACCGGTGGCGCAGGATTTCTAGGGCGTCAGGTTATCGAGCAGCTCTGTACGGCTGGGGCAAAGCGAGAGAAAATTACAGTGCCGCGATCGCGCGACTACGACCTCCGTTCCTTAGAAGCCTGCCAACAAGTTGTCCAGCAGCAAGATATCGTGATTCACCTTGCCGCCCACGTCGGTGGTATTGGGTTAAATCGAGACAAACCTGCCGAACTCTACTATGACAACCTGATGATGGGCACTCAACTCATCCATACGGCCTATCAATCCGGTGTTCAGAAGTTCGTCTGTGTGGGTACCATCTGCGCCTATCCTAAATTCACGCCAGTCCCGTTTAAAGAAGATGACCTCTGGAATGGCTATCCGGAGGAAACAAATGCCCCCTATGGCGTTGCCAAAAAAGCTCTCTTAGTCCAACTCCAAGCCTATCGGCAGCAGTACGGATTCAATGGTATCTATCTGCTGCCCGTCAACTTGTATGGCCCAGAAGATAACTTCGATCCTCGTAGTTCTCACGTTATCCCGGCGCTGATTCGCAAGGTGCACGAAGCCCAGCAAAAAGGAGAAAAGAAATTACCGGTGTGGGGTGATGGAAGTCCGACTCGTGAGTTTCTCTACTCCACAGACGCTGCACGAGGGATTGTGATGGGCACTCAATTCTACAATGACTCAGAACCTGTTAATTTGGGAACAGGCGAAGAAATCTCAATTCGTAATTTAATTGAGCTCATTTGTGACTTGATGGAATACGAGGGTGAAATTATCTGGGAAACGGATAAGCCGAATGGGCAACCCCGCCGTTGTTTGGATACAGAACGGGCAGAGCAAGCGTTTAACTTCACCGCCGAGGTCGGTTTTAAGGAAGGGCTAGAAAATACTATTGATTGGTATCGACAACATGCTACCTGATCAAAACAGGTTAACGTAGATGCCCTGATGGTCACTTACCGGTTTACCATCAGGGGTAAAACATTGCCCAGTAGTGACTTGATTGACTCGCTCTGCCCAGTCTTTGCTGAAACAAATGTGGTCAATGTTGAATTGAATCTTATCTGTGACACAAACAAGGTCGTTTTTTTGTAGTGCCTCACTCAACATGTTCCGTCCTTGATGGGTTCCGTATCCAGTTGGGTCACTCAGCGTTTGGTTAAAGTCACCATTTTTTTTCCAACCTCCAAGCCTTGGACGCTCAAGATTCCATGTCGCAATTGTGAGAGATTTTGGCATAAATTGTGATTAGAAATGGTTAAGGACGTGAAACCCCAGCCAAATAAATCCGAATTGCGTCGAATTTTACTGCAAAAACGGCGATCGCTCCCTGGGGAAGAATGGCAGCAAAAAAGCGATCGCCTCTGTTCTCACCTGCAATCCTCACCTTTATTTAGCCCAGCACGAACCATACTGGCTTATTTCAGCTTTCGCCAAGAACCCGATTTAAGTCCCCTATTTAAAGACTCCAAACGCCGTTGGGGATTTCCTCGTATTGAACAAAAATCTCTCGTATGGCATTGCTGGATGCCTGGAGAACCCCTCTCTAAAGGCGATTATGGCATTTTTGAGCCTCACCCTGATTCCCCCATCTTGATGCCCCATGAGGTCGATCTGATCTTAGTTCCGACTGTGGCTTGTGATGCACGAGGATACCGCTTAGGGTATGGGGGAGGCTTTTATGACCGATTGCTGAGTTCAGCCGACTGGGCCTCTAAATCTACGATAGGAATTGTGTTTGAATTTGCCTATGTGTCCCAATTACCAGTTGACCCTTGGGACAAGCCGCTCCATAGTATCTGTACAGAGAAGAGGTTTCAGGTGAGCGATACGCCATGAGTCGAAAGCGGCAAACTCAGATGTGGAAAATAGTGGGAATGTATGTGCTGTTAGGAGCGATCGCATTTGTGATGCTCTTCCCTCTCTTATGGCTTGTCGGCACATCGTTCAAGTCTCCAACCGAAGACATCTTTCAGTTTCCTCCCCAGCTATTACCCAGTCAGCCCACCTTCCAAAATTTCCTCACCGTCTGGCAAACCAATCCCTTTGGGCAATACTTGTGGAACAGTACAATTGTGGCTGTTCTTACGGTCAGCTTAAATCTACTCTTCTGTTCCCTAGCCGCTTACCCACTAGCAAGACTGGATTTTCGGGGACGTGACCTAATTTTCACCCTGGTTCTCTCCACAATCATGATTCCCTTCCAGATCGTGATGATTCCCCTTTTCGTCTTGACGGTGCAGCTAGGTTTAAGAAATACATATCTGGGCGTTATTTTCCCCAGCCTTGCTTCTGCCTTCGGGATTTTCCTGCTGCGACAAGCCTTTCAGGGTGTTCCGAAGTCCCTTGAAGAAGCCGGTCGGATGGATGGCTGTTCTGAGTTAGGGTTGTGGTGGAATATTATGTTGCCTGCTGTCCGTCCAGCACTGGTAACGTTAGCAATATTTGTCTTTATCGGTTCTTGGAGCGATTTTCTTTGGCCCCTGATTGTCTTGGATCGACCGGAGTCTTATACCCTCCCCTTGGGTGTTGCCACTTTCGCAAGTGCCACAGACTTCGATTGGCGTCTGGTTGCAGCTGGGTCGGTTATTTCTATTGCCCCTGTTATTGTATTGTTCCTCTTCGTGCAGCGCTACATTGTCCCGACAGATACCAGTAGTGGTGTTAAAGGCTAGAGGGTTTTTAAGCGTTAACATTTTTAAGCCTTAAAAATTGATTGTTTTCCCTCTCCAAGCACGTTTCGCCTAGATTCCACGCCCCGCCAAAACGCACCCTAACCTTCACTTAGAATCACAGACTACTGTCTTACTGCGTCAGTCCTAGCTATAACAGTAATAGGGTGTATGTAAATAGCATGAGAAATCAGGTGACTGTATAAGTCCTGAGCAATCCCTCTTTCTTTACTCTCACCAGAGAATAGTTGAAACGCTGAGCCTTTGCGTCGAAGTCCCCGACTTTGGCGAGGAAACCTGTCTCAAAGCCAGCTCGTCATTTATTCTCTGATCAGAGCAATAAAAGGGGGTTAATTTAAAAATTACGTAACTCGGATGAAGACAGGCCGATTTCACAATTGGTACACATAAAGTTTGTATCTTGCAAACACATTGATGGGAGCAGCTTACTCGGTAAGCTTTAAAAGCATGGAAGTTTATAGACTCAATACAGTAAGTAAAGCAGAGCCAGTTAAGCAAGATAGCTTATTAACATGGTTTCGCTGGCTCAAGCGGTGGGTTCGCCAAATCTTTACTAAAGGACGCACCAAGCAAAGACCTTTAAAAGTCATTGAGCGAACTGAGTCCCACGATGAACAAACTTCCCTTGTTTTTGTAGAACGAGATGCTCCTGGCGCAGTGGGAACCTGGTATATGTTCCGTCGGGATAATCCTCGTGTCAATTTGCTCATCACGCTGGATAACTTGGCAGCGATTCGATTAGCCTTGCGTCACTATCGACCCCAAGGCATGGAAATGTCCAATTTTGAGCGTTCTTTAATCCATCAAGATCCGATTTTTAGGACTCATCGAATTAGTATTCAGTGGATTGTCAAGCTGAGGAGTTCTCGTACAGTATTTAACTTAATTGGTACCTGGGACGCTGACCTTCAAGGAGATAGTTTCGACCCCAACTCTAAGGCGATTACCATCTTTAGATTAGTTGGACGAGAAGCTTTAAACTTGCCGCCCATTCCTGGGGTGCAGTGGCGAGCCAGGATGGCTAATTTCCCTTGGACTGATAGTATGGAAAGCTATGCAAGAGCGGTGTTCGGGGAATATCATAAATCCCACATCAAGAAAATTCTCACCAATCCCATGCCGGTCAGTAAGTGACATCCTCTAGGAGAAATACCAATTGTTAGCCATTTGTCAGAGCCAAATAATGAGGGTTTCGGTCAATGACTACCACTTTTTGTAGGGTAAAAACTTGCCAGACATGATAACTTTCACGCGATCGCCTTTGGGGTCTTCTTCTTTTTCAATATCCAGAGTAAAATCGATCGCGCTCATAATCCCATCGCCGAACTTCTCATGAATCACGGCTTTCATGGGCATTCCATAAACTTGCATAATCTCATAGAAGCGATAGATTAACGGGTCAGTTGGGATAAGCGGATCTAAAGAGCCTTTGACAGAGAATTCTGTTAATTCGTCTGCGATATGGGGTTCTAACCCCAATGCCGAGATAATTTTACTCGCCTCATCTTCCGAAGCACTAGCTTGACGGTAGAACACAGCAGAAATCCATACTTCGTCCCGCCCAATCAGGGTTTCCAAATCTGCAAAAGTTAGTCCTTTTGCCTTTTTAGCAGCCAAAAGTTTTTGGGTAATTTCTGGAATTGTCATTCAATACTCCTCATGTTTACAGTCTTTGCAGACAGTTCGGTAGCCCTATTCAACCTGCTGTACAGCCTCAAGAACTGTAGCATTCCATACATTTTTCTAGCAGAAGGCAGAAGGCAGTTCGCGCAGCGTTCTCCGCAGGAGTAGGCAGAGGGTAGAAGGTTTATTACTGGTACGTCGTCATTTCAGCCGTTAGTTCTGTCCTAATCTTTATGGCGACAGCTATATCGTCCGACTGAGGAATCTAAATAAAAAAGCAAAAGAAAGAAACCTCTCTTTTGCCGTTTCCTTGTTCTCACAAGGGGATATTTTGCTGATTACTTGCTTTATCGGTCTACCGAACCCATGATGATGTCAATACTGCCCAGAATCGCCATGATATCGGCAAGCTTCACACCCCGTAGGAGATGAGGCAAGATTTGCAGGTTGACAAAATCAGCGGCGCGAATCTTAAAACGCCACGGGAAGACATTATCATCCCCAACGATGAAAATGCCGAGTTCTCCTTTTCCGCTTTCGACGCGGACGTAATGTTCGCCCTTGGGAATTTTAAAGGTAGGCGCAATTTTCTTGCCGACAAACTGATACTCAAAATCATTCCACTGAGATTTTTTCCCTTCTACCATCCGCTTGGCTTCCAGGTTCTCATAAGGGCCACCGGGAAGTCCTTTCAACGCTTGGCGAATAATTTTAACCGACTCGCGCATCTCGCGAATCCGCACTAAATACCGGGCAAAGCAATCTCCAGCGGTTTCCCACTGTACTTCCCAGTCGAAATCGTCGTAGCACTCGTAGTGGTCAACTTTCCGTAAGTCCCACTTGACACCAGAAGCCCGCAGCATGGGGCCAGAAAGTCCCCAGTTAATCGCTTCTTCGCGAGTGATAGTACCAATCCCTTGAACGCGACGACGGAAGATAGGGTTGTCGGTAATGAGGCGCTCGTACTCGTCTACTTTGGGCATAAAGTAGTCACAGAAATCAGAGCACTTATCTACCCAGCCGTAAGTCAGATCAGCTGCTACCCCACCGATGCGGAAGTAGTTGTTGTTAACCATGCGATAGCCTGAGACGGCTTCCCACAAATCGTAAATCAACTCCCGTTCCCGGAAGATGTAGAAGAAAGGCGTCTGGGCACCCACGTCAGCCATGAACGGCCCTAACCACAACAGGTGATTAGCAATCCGGTTCAACTCCAGCATAATGACGCGGATGTAGCTGGCGCGTTTGGGCACCGCGATATCCGCTAATTTTTCTGGGGCATTGACGGTAATCGCTTCGTTGAACATCCCCTCTGCATAGTCCCACCGACTAACGTAGGGAACATACATGATGGTAGTGCGGTTCTCCGCAATTTTCTCCATGCCCCGGTGCAAGTAACCGATTACCGGTTCGCAATCAACCACATCCTCGCCATCGAGGGTGACGATGAGTCGCAGCACCCCATGCATGGAAGGATGGTGGGGACCCATGTTGAGAACCATGGGTTCTGTTCTTGTTTCAATTTTTGCCATATAAACTAAGCAATTTCCCTTTGCAGCAGGTTGGACAGTAGCAACAAGTGACAGTTAGCTTCTCAGGAGCCAAACAGTTGGAGGTTGGAAGGTTGAAGCCGGAATGTTAAAACTTATAACCTTTTAATTTGTAACATGTTAACCTGCAACCCTTTACGGACAACACACGCATTCGCTTATCCCTGATATTTGATAGCTTTATGGCGGTAGGTCTTGTACAAAATATTGATTTTTGTTGCTTATTTTAATTATGACAGAGGCTCAGAGGGCGAACACAACGGCGTTTTCACATGTTTCGGTGCTGAGTCGGGAGTTGGTTGAAGGGTTGAATATTCGTGCGGGTGGGCATTACCTGGATGCGACAGTAGGTGGGGGTGGACACAGCCAGTTGATTTTAGAAGCGGCACCGGATGTTCAACTCACTGCGATCGATCGCGATGCTGTAGCCCTCGCCGCCGCCCAAGCCAAGTTAGCACCCTATGGCGAGCGCGTCCACTTCTGGCAGGGAAATTTTGCTGAATATCAGCCATTTTCGCTGCAATTCGATGGGATTATTGCTGATTTAGGTGTTAGCTCTGCTCAATTCGATACACCAGAACGAGGCTTTAGTTTTCGCCATACGGCGGATTTAGATATGCGGATGGATCAGCGCCAATCCCTCACCGCTGCCGATGTGATCAACCAGTGGGATGCCGCGCAACTCGCAGACGCATTTTACAAATACGGGGAAGAACGCCTATCGCGGCAAATAGCAAGGCGAATTGTGGAGAAACGTCCCTTTCAAACCACCACGGAACTGGCGGATGCGATCGCCTATAGCGTCCCTCCCAAGTACCGCCACGGTAGAATTCACCCCGCGACTCGTGTGTTTCAAGCGCTACGCATTGTCGTGAATCAAGAACTCGCCTCTCTCGAAACTTTCCTCAACCGTGCTCCCCATTGGCTAAAACCAGATGGCAGAATTGGCATAATCAGTTTTCATAGCTTAGAAGATCGGATTGTCAAGCATACGCTGCGAGATTCCCCTCTCTTGCGGATACTAACTAAAAAGCCAATAACAGCCCAAGAGAAGGAACTGGCAGACAACCCTCGTTCCCGTTCTGCTAAGCTCAGACTAGCAGAAAGAGTTTCTCTATAAACATTTTTTCGTTTTAGTGGTAAGTGATGACTTGGTGGCAAGATGAAATTCAACAGCTTAGAGAGGAAAATGAGCAGCTTAAACAACAGCTAGCTAATCAGCCAAGCTGTTGTCAGTTAATTGCTCAATATCTGATAGAAAAGAAACGGACAGAGGAAGCGACTACCAACAATCCACCTAGCGATTATGTGCAAATCCTTGAATTCAAGGCATGGGTTGAGGAAAAAGCCATGAGCAGGAGTAATATCATTTCAGGCACTACAAACCTGTTTTAAGCAGACGCACGTCGTTCAATATCACTTGTGGCGGCGGTAATGGGGAATTGGAAATTGGGAAAAACACCATTTCCTCTTACCCACAAAAGCCATAAAAATTTACGTTGATTTCCACCGCTGTGCTTAAGAAATTACAAATCAACAAATATAGCAAAAGGCAGAGGATACGGGAGATCATACAAGGAAGCGGAAGGCACAAGAGATGCATATTGACGGGTGAAGCTTTCAGTATTTGGTGAGAGTCAAGAGTCGCCTTGCTGACTGCTATATAAAAAAGCGTTAACAAAATTCCTCTCTTCACATTTTATTCACAAACCCTCAATACGTTGATTGCTAGGACTAATCGCTCAACAGTTTAGGATTATGTTATTTCATCTTTTTTGTGAATTTCCGGATGGTTCATCCAAATATTTACACCTTCGTACCTCCACGAAAAAAGAAGCCCTCCGGCAAGCTATCCGAGATTATTGTGCTTGTGTCGTCCTTTTGATTGTCAGCAACCTCGATTCCGATTGTCAGTTGTTAGGGCTGGATTATGAATCGGCGGTTGGTAAAAATTGACACAGCATTCCCTGTACCAGTTGCTGTTGGGTTGACAAAGTGAAAAATATTTGCTATGTGCCCTTGTCGCCCTTGGATCGCATTCCGTTCGTGTAAGTCCTGCGCTCAAGGTTGTCAAGTTTCCCGATTGAGCCAATGAGCAAACTCTGTAGTAAAGCGATCACTCAAAATCGCCTCCCGAATCTGTTGTGTGAAGCGAATCAGTTCAGTGACATTGTGCAGCGAGAGCAAAATGAAGCCGAGAACTTCCTTACATCGCACTAGGTGGTTGAGGTAAGCGCGAGTAAAGTTCTGGCAACCATAGCAAGGGCAAGTGGCATCTAAAGGCGTGAAATCTTCCCGAAACCGAGCATTTTTCAAGTTCCAGCGTTCTCCCTGCACTAACGCCGCACCATGACGCCCTAATCGTGTGGGAATCACGCAATCGAACAAGTCTATGCCGGCTGCGATCGCACGTACCATTTCTCGATATGTCCCCACCCCCATGAGATAACGAGGCTTATCGACGGGTAAATACGGTGCAGTGGCATCCACAATCTCGTGAATCAGCTCAGCGGGTTCACCCACACTCACGCCACCAATGGCATAACCGGGTAAATCCAACGATACCAAAGATTGAGCAGCCGCACGACGTAAATCCAGGTAAACACCGCCCTGGACAATCCCAAACAGCGCTTGCTCCCCAGGGCGGGCGTGAGCGTCAATACAGCGCTTCAACCAGCGGTAGGTTCGTTCGGTTGCCGCCTCGACTTCTGAGCGTTCAGCCGGGTAAGGGGGGCACTCATCAAATGCCATGATCACATCTGCCCCCAATGTATTCTGAATTTCAATCGAACGCTCTGGTGTCAGATTGATGATTCGTCCATCGCGAGGTGAGCGAAACGTTACACCTTCTTCGGTAATTTTGCGGATTTTACTCAAGCTAAACACCTGGAAGCCACCGGAGTCAGTGAGCATCGGCCCCTTCCAACCCATGAAGCGATGCAACCCACCGGCTTGCTCTACGATGCCTTCTCCCGGTTGTAGGTGGAGATGATAGGTATTCGCCAGAACCATTTGTGCTCCAGCCGTTTCTAGCTGTGCTGGCGTTAGGGTTTTAACCGTTGCCAAGGTGCCTACGGGCATGAACTTTGGCGTCTCGACCAAACCATGAGGCGTAACAAAAACACCAGCACGGGCTTTTGTCTGGCTACAGGACGCCTGACATTGAAAGGAAAACTGAATTGTCTGTTGTTCCAACGCTGTTGATTAAGGTTTTTATCGATAGTCAACGGTCAGAAGAGCTCAAATCTCAGGGTTCTCACCTTGACCCTTCTAACCTTAAGCCTTCTAACTTTAAACCTTCAACCTTCAACCTTCAACCTTTAGAAAGGACACTCACCGTCATCATCGATTTGTACATCCCACTTGGCGCTGAGGACTTGCGTTACCATCGCTTCTAGGGCATCCACGTTAAAGGGTTCTGTAGACTGCTCCTGCAAGGGGTTGGAGAGTGGGATCAGCCGTAACTGACGGTTATCTTGAATTAAGTCAAAATAAGCTTCATTGGTGGCAGACTGGCTTAAGTGTAAGTAATCAAAACTCTGGACATTGAGATAGATCGCCTGATTGGCAATCAAGGTTGAGCGTTGAGGATCGCAAAACACTTCCATCACGCACCCTTCGCCTTCATTTTTGATTTCGTCATCCAGCCTATGAATATAGCGCACCCGATTCAGGTCATTGAGCAGGCGTTCAATGTCTTGCTTGTTGACGATAGTGCCAGTGTCGATGATGCAGGGGGCTGGTAGCTGGTGCGAGGATTGAGAATAACTCATGGGTAAAAGCCTAAGATGCAAACAGGGCTGACGTTGCCATCGAATGGGTTGAAGTAACCGCTTTGCTGGAGACCCTACATTGGAAACCAAGAGCTTAGATTATCGTCGCTACAACCGTCAAGATCTCTAAAGATAAACGGTGCAGCTAGGAACAATCTAGAGGAATATAAATACGGCAAACAAGCAAGTTTCTATACTGAATACTTGAGTTGTACAGGAAGGAAACTCGTTGCTGATTAAGTAGGGTATGAGACAATACTATCCCAAGATTCTGGCAGTGCTAATACGACAATTGACTGAATTTCTGACGGGAAGCCCTCTATGAGGCAATTGACATTTCAACAATTAGTGTGCTGGGGATGTCAAGTTGGGCTGTCTTTTTTGGGTGCTGTTACTTTTTATACTACCATTCCCCTCCCCAGTGGTTGGCCGCTAGAATTTCGCGGTATTGCTCGTTGGGCACCCCTAATTGGGTTACTGATTGGCGGACTCTTGGGTATTGTAGACACCGTTCTGCAACAGGTCGGTGTGCCAATTCTGACACGCAGTGCTTTAATCGTCGTCTGCTGGATCGCACTCACGGGAGGACTACACCTAGATGGCGCAATGGATACGGCAGATGGCTTAGCGGTTCAAGACCCCCAGAGGCGTTTAGAGGTGATGGTGGATAGTGCTACAGGTGCTTTTGGAGCGATGGCGGCTGTAGCCTTATTGCTATTAAAGACGGCGGCACTGACCAATATAGAGGCTTACCGATGGTTCGCGTTGATGATGGCAGCCGGTTGGGGGCGCTGGGGACAGGTAGCGGCGATCGCATTTTATCCTTATCTCAAACCCACGGGGAAAGGGGCGTTTCACAAAGAGGCCATTCGCACCCCCCAAGATATCTTGTTGGGATTGTTTTTACTTTTGGGTTTATGCGGATTTGCGATCGGGCTAGACCAAGGTAGTATTTGGACAACGTTGGTCATGGCTGTAGGGGGAAGTGCGATCGCACTCATGACTGGTGCTTGGTTTCACCACCAGCTAGGAGGACACACGGGCGACACTTATGGAGCCGTCGTAGAATGGACAGAAGCTCTGTTTCTCTGCCTTCTGACGACCCTTCTCACCCCTTAACTCAGCGGTCGCAGGCGCGTCACCTTCAGTTTAAAAGCACCACCACTGGTTTCTCCAAAGGCACGCACTCGAATGATGTACCGACTTGCTTCAGTAATCCGGGTGAACAAAAGCGAGTTCGTCGTACCATCAGGGCCATCATCATTTTCTCCGACTGTGGAACCATCGGCTGCCATGAGAGTGACAATCGTGTCAAAGTTCTCTGAAGAAAGATCAATGGCGAGTTGGTCACCAGCGTTTAAAGTGATGGCGTAGTCGCGGGCAAACCCACCCTGACCGGTGGGAATATCCTTGTCTGTGAGTGTATCCGCAACTTCGTTACTGGGAGGAATCGCCAGAGGAGTATAAAGCTGGCTCTGTGCTCTCGCTGCCATCGCCGTTAAGCTTACTGTCAAACATGTTATGGGAACCAGTAGAGCAAAGCTAAACCGAGCAGCAAAAGCCTGAGTCATAAAAAATCCGTCATCAAAGCTAGAACGGCTCAATTGTAAACTACCCCGCCCTCGTGTACCCAGGCAGAAATCACCCTCCAGTTAGGAGTGAGGATGGGGGTGGAAGGGATCAAGCTTTTACTTTAATCGGATTAAAGTGGTGAAAACTTTTACCTCCGCCTTCGATGCAGTGGTATATACAGGAAAGCTCCACTCTAAGGCAGCGGAGCAACTGACAATGTAGCCTTGATCGTAGCTCATGAGTCCGCTCCTAAGCGCGAAAAATAACCTCTATTCCCAGGAGCAATTTTAAAATCTTAAACATTGGCAGACTCAGATTGACCAGGAAGCCAGTCTGTGGTTCCTCTGCCACCCTTGGCTTATACCGATTTCCTAAATCGTTGCTACAGATACTTTTCTTGTTCCCCCCTGGATAAGGGGGGCTAGCCGGAGCTTTAGTGAGGAGGTCAATTTGTAGCGCTATTTTATGAAATTGGTATTAGTCTTGTTTCAACACCGTTCGTTCCCCATAGCGCAGCAACCGCTCAATGGTTGCCAAACGGTTATCCCACACTTGGACTTGATAAGGTTGTGTAGCCGATTGGCTTTGCATCCATCTCTGAAATTGAGAGCGGAACGATACCAAATAAGCTTTTGCCGACAATAAATTCTGCATGGATGGCTCTTTGGCCAGTTGATTGAGTAACGTTGAGAGCGTGTCGGCTTGTTTTCCCCACTCGGAAAGCACTGGCTCCCGCAGCAAAAGTTGCTGATTCGCCAACAGAAAACTCCATTCTCGTTGCAGAGCCTGATAACGAGCGGCGGCGGCGGGAAAAGGCTGACGGTAAGGGATGGGAGAGGGAGGGATGGAGCGAACATTCTCCCCCCCACTCTGAGTACGACGGAAGACATTCTGAAGATTCCCATCGAGATTCTCAACCGCAAACAGAGCATATCCGCTGGATGGGGAATCTCGCAAGAGTTGAATCTGGTCAACAGCGACTATTGTCGGCAAATTCAACAACCGAATCGCTGGCAACATCAACGTTGAACTCAGGGTGGATTGCATCAGCACCGGCTGAGCTAACCTCTCTAAACCCCTGGTATCCAAGGCATAAGTCATGGGAACCACAAGGTCAATATCCCCTCGAATCGCCCATTCTTCCCAATTTTGTTGCAGTCTTTGCAAACGCTCCTGACGGGGTAAGGGAAAGACAGCCGCAGAAAGAATGAGAGACGGACGTTGTTTTCGCAGGCGCGTTGACACAGTTGCGACAAAACTGTCGATTTGCCGAATGCGAAAATCCGTCCACTTTTGCCATAAATCCCGCTGACTTGGGGAAACTTGAATGGGGTCAATACCCGTCAGTTCCTTAAACTGCTGACGTGCCGCCTTGCCATAACTAAAGGTTTGATTCACTGTGGGGTCTTGAAACGGGTAGCGGATGTAGTCGAGTTGAATACCATCGACCTCATAGCGAGTTACGATTTCCTCCAACAGTGCCATTAGATATTGCCGCACTTGTGGATTAGCAGGGTCGAGGAACGCCTTTTTGGTACTCGGATCGAACAGACGCCCCCGTGGATCAAACATCGCCCATTCTGGAAGAGCCTTGAGGAGCGGCCCTGGATAGGAGACGGGTTGGTTCAAGATCGTATTGTGACGCTGGTTCGCCGCCGCAAACATCCACACCCAAGCGTGCAATTCCATCCCCCGTTGATGGGCTAACTTCACGGCAGCAGCTAAGGGGTCCCAACCTTTCACTAACGGGTTTTGTTCCGGTGCCACACGACTGGGATAAATGGGATAACTGGCATTGACGGTTTCAAAGAACACGGTATTAAAACCTGCTGCCGCCAGTTGATCGAAAACTTTGGCTAAATCCTGCTCTGATTTAGCGCGGACAATGGTTCCCCGGTCTAACCAAATCGCCCGAATCTCTGGCTGAGTCAGCTTGCGATCAGTTGGGTAGTTATCCCAGAGGGTACGTCGGGCTTGGAGCCAATGTTGTCTTGCCCGATCATAGTCCTTTTGTGCTACGGCATTGAGGAAGTTTTGCAGCCCCATCCTCGCCTGAACGACGGCTCTAATTGTTGGATTACTACTGATCATGGGGTCAGGAGTCTGGGCGTCTTCGGGTCTAGAACCCCCTTTGGCACCCGCACGGAGAAATTGCTCAATCGCTGCGCCTGTGGGTAAATTCACATTACTGTTCGTAGCATTGGCAGTGAGTAGAGCACTTTCAACCCGACCGATCAGATTTTTCAACTCCTGACTCATGGCAGCCGCTTGCGCTGCGGTGAGCGGCCCTTTACTGTTGGGTAAGATTTGTGCAGGTGCGACCCCAAAATCAGGGTCAACTTGGGCGATGCTCGTAGGCGGATTGGCGCTGGCGGCGGCAGTTTGCGGTGTAACCCTTGCCGGATTAGGTGGGTTACGACTAGGTCGGGACGTTAGGGGTCGCTGGGTCGCTGAGGCTTGGGACGGCACACAATAGGGTTGAGATGGGGTTGACCTTCCTCGTGACGGATTGGCAGTTATATCATACCGACGGAGAGCGGCTTGTAACCAAACCGTATCCACGGCTGGGGGTACCATGACATCCACACCCCAGCGCCAGCCCAAAAAGAGCGATTGGTCGTTGCTCACCACGGCAGGTGAGTTATCCCTCTGACTCCAGACCGCAGCGGTAGAAGAGGTCAACCCGGTGGGAATGACGACGCCTCCCCGGATATTACCTGTAGAGCCAGATGAGGGTACCCACGTCTGTTTATCCGTTCTCAACGGTTTCAACCCAGAGGGTTGTTTGAGGTCAAACCCCCAGTAAGCACCCAAAAGCGTCCGCAACCGAGTGCGGATTTCCGGTTGGGAAAGAGTCCCCACAGGCCCACTGACAATCACTCGACCGCCTTGGCGCATCCATTCTTGGAGTGCCGCTAGCTGTGCGGCTTCGAGCCGCTCAATATTGGGTAAAAATAGTAACTTCGGGCGGCCCAAATCCGATACTTGTTGGACTTGAGAAAAATCAACGATGCAGTAGTCAACCCCTGTTGCCTGTAAGCGCGTGGTAATTTCTGACCAATACCCTTCATTGTCGGGACTTTTGACCACTCCCAGTTTTGCTGTTTCTGCCCAGACGGCGGATGGCAGCACCCCTGAATGGAACAACGTGGCGATGACGCTGCCCACAAAAATTGCCTGCCACGGAATGCCTGTAGTTGTCTGGTTGCCGTGTCTTGAAAACAACGGCTTAAGTCGCTCTGTAGCTAAACGCCATGGCTGATTAGAACGCAAATAACTCCTCACCTATGCTCCTTCGTCGCTCACCAATAACCAATATCCCTTTGGCACATGACGCGATGACCAAAGGACGTGTTAAGAAATTCTACGTGTAGAACTTCCAACCTGAAAGCGAGAGCTAGGAATGGGGGACTGGGAGGAGAACCCGGTTAATCAACTACTTCGTTGACGGGGAAGCGGTCAAGTAACTGGATTGCTCGAATGGCATTGACTCTCAAGGAATTGGGTACAGCCGGTACATGGGGAATTTGGGAAAGAATATCCACCGTTCGGCGCAAAATCCGCACCACATCGCCCTCATCTAAGCTGGTGTTGGCACACAGATCTGTCCAGGAGACACCTAAAGCCCACTGCTCTACCAGACCCATTAATCCGCCGACGATCTTATCGAGGAATTTATATTCCGGCCAAATCGGCCACATGATGTCATAGCGATACTGCAATTTCAGCAGACTCTGCCGCGTCCCTTTCAAATGAACCAAGGCCTCGATCGCGGGTTCAGGGGGTAAGTAGTTCGTCCAGCTATCGGGGCGAGGGGTTTCGGTAACCAGAGCACACATCGCACCTGCCAGGTGGTGGGGGTCTAATTGATCAAATTCCCCCGACATCAGCGCCAGTCCTAGCCATAATTCGTTATCTCCGCGAATGGCAGCGGTGGCTTTTCCCAAAGGGGTGGGTGTGACGTTGTCCAAGCAACCAAAGGCTCTGAGTACCTCAATCAGGTTCAGAAATTCCTGCCAGTGGTGAGCTTGGTTTTCTCGATACTGGGCTTGATGCTGATGAATTTCTTCTTGCAAGGTTAATCGGCGTTTGTGACGCTTGATCAGATTACTGGGATTGCCCCAATAGTGCAAGGGATGATTGTCGAGTTGGTCTTTTACAGCCTCCACAACTTTAGATTGAGTGAACACTTCGGGTGCAAAAGAGGCTAAATCAGCCGATGGCGTGCGATGCCCAATACTCCTTTGCAGGTGCTGCGCGATCGCTTCTGTCTCCTCTTTGCCGCGCCTGACTTGACCGGCCTTCAGCATGAGTTCCTCTGGTAGAGGGACATACTCGACATATCCCATCTCGTCTTCCGCAAGCATGTCAACAACATCCGCCGTTGTCGCTACATACCAGCGATTATGGGTGCTTAAGCAGACAAAATTAGGCGCGTGACCACTTCCTTTTACCTTCGCCACCAAAACCGCTGGAACAGGGGAAGATACCTTCACATGCTTCCCTTTCAGATAGAGTACAGTTCCGGGTGGCGCATCTTTAAGAACCTGGGCAATTTCCTGGGCGCGCGCTGCTTCCGCTTGATTTTCCAGGAGTTTCAGCAATCGGCGTTCTTCTTTGAGGCGTTCACTGAGTTTTTCATACTTTTCCAACTGTTTCACTTCTATGGGGGCGAGTTGAATATCCAGTTTCGTCAGTTCTGTGGTCAACTCCGTAATCGCTTGTTGCTGAGGCCGGAGATAAAGTGTCGCCAAGTACTGGGCAAAACTCCGTTCCACCAAATCCTTGGCTTCACTCACCGAGTGGGTTTGCAACAAATTCAGCACCATGCCGTAAGTGGGTGAGAACTGGCTCACGAGGGGGTCAGCACCCGCCGTTGCTAGGTAAGCTGCTTCTTTTGCCCCTTCAAAGGGCGTCTGTAAGGTAACAACATAGCCGATAGCATCCATGCCCCGCCGTCCGGCACGACCCGCCATCTGCAAGAATTCTGAAGCCGTCAGCAAGCGATGTCCCCGGTCAGTCCGCTTGGACAGCGTCGAAATGACAGTGGTGCGGGCAGGCATATTAATCCCTGCTGCCAGCGTCTCCGTGGCAAACACCACTTTAATCAGACCCAGTTGGAACAGTTCTTCCACCAATCCCTTCCAGGCGGGTAAAATTCCGGCGTGATGAGCGGCAATTCCTCGGTAAAGCGGTTCCACTTGTCCAGCACGACCGGCCTCTGGATTGCGACTTAAAAATTCGTCAATTTTCTCCTTGAGTTGGGCGGCTTCTCGTTCATTAACTAGTGAAAAATCCCCCATTTCCTCCACGGCTCGATCACAGCCCCGACGACTGAAGATAAAGTAAATCGCCGGTAACATATCCCGTGCCGCAAGTTGCTCTAGGATATAGGTCATGTGGGGACTTTCTGGACGCCCTCCTCGTGGTTTGCCTCCTTTATTTTTGGGTTTGAGGCGAGGGTTAATTTGCCTGTGAGTCTCATCCAGCAGCGGAAAAACGCCCTTGGTGTTCCCGAAGTAGAACTGCAAGGGAACGGGTCGGAAGTTGGAGTAAATTAGCTCTGTTGCGCCATGAACGAGATTCAGCCATTCCGTGAGCTGGTCAGCATTGGCAACGGTGGCGGAGAGAGCAACGAGTTGGACTTCTGGGGGGCAATAGATAATGGATTCTTCCCAAACGGTGCCCCGCTGTCGGTCATTCATGTAATGACACTCATCGAGTACGACCGCTTCCACGCCAACCAGGGAGGTGCCGACTTCCCCAATGGGTGTGCCATAGAGCATGTTGCGGAAGATTTCGGTGGTCATGACCAAGATGGGGGCATCCCGGTTGATGGAGATATCACCGGTCAGCAGTCCCACTTGCTCTGCACCAAATAATTCTCGGAAATCACGCAGCTTCTGGTTAGACAGAGCCTTTAAGGGTGTGGTGTAGAAGATGCGACCGCCCCGCGCTAGGGCACGGTGAATGGTATATTCTCCAATGAGGGTTTTCCCCGAACCGGTGGGAGCACAGACAACCACAGAGCGACCTGCATTCAGGGCTGCGATCGCCTGTTGCTGAAATTCATCGAGTTCAAACGGAAATAAATTCTTTAGGTCAAGATTGACTGAGGTAGTGGAAACGTTCACACAAAGTCTTTCCAATAAATGTCCCTTGGGAATGCTTAAATTTTGGCTTTAATCTATGCTGCTTAGGTTTTATTGTAAAGCCGGAACCAGAAACCGTTTAGCTTGGGGCGACTCTTCGAGTAGGCTCCAAGCTAGGCGCTTAGGGTTCTAGGGTGGTCTGTTGTCTGCTCTACAAGCAAAGCGCTCACCCTCCATAAACTTATTTTAATTATCTTGACGAATAATAAAAAATATGTTTTATAGTACGGGTGCCGGAAGGGGATCGTGTTGCGGCTGATTGATCAGAGGAAGTGCGCGATCGCTAACTTGAAGGCTTCACGCCTCTGTCTCCATTACAATCGGGGCAAAATTTCTGGTAATAGCTGACCCGGAACCTTCGAGAGGGCGCGATTTTGCCCAGCCAGACCACCTTCATTGTAAATAGCACGAATTGTTTTAATGATGTAGCTGAAGGCCGTTTGGTACGAATCTGAGGGCGTTGCGGTAGCGACGTTAGGATCGTCTTGCGCCTTCAGACCCATGCAAACTTTCGCGTGTTGCTCTAAAGCTGATTCAAGATGAGTTAATTTAGACGGCTGCGTTAGAGAAAATTGCGGTTCGGTTGCCAGTTGGTAATGGGCTAATCCCAGATTATTGTAGGTGGCAAAAACATCGAAATTAACGGGTATGGGTGGCTCATTTTGAGACAATTGCTGAGTCAGAGCGATCGCATTTTCATAAGCCGCAATAGATTTCTCTAAGTATTCTGCCTGCTGCTGGGCTTGGTCGTGACAGTGGTCTGCTAAATGCCAATATGCCGTACCCAAGTTATTGAGTGTAGCCGCACAAGCCGCAGGCGCAACTGCCGGGGTTCGGTACTTCATCGCCTCCTGATAAGCTGCTGTTGCCAGGGGTAACCAGATTTGCGGTTGTTCGTACTGGGCAAGATTCCAGTAGGCAGTCCCTAGGTTATTTTGAATCATTGCCCAATTTAACGGCTCAGATTGAGGGGAATAATAAGAAAGAGCTTCTTTATAAGCCGCGATCGCTGCTCGTAAATGGGCAACCGAAGCTTGATGCTGAGCTAAATTCCAGTGAGCGGTACCCAAATTGTTTTGCGTAGAAGCATACTTTAGGGGATCGCTGTCAGCACGGCGATAGCGCAAGGCTTCTTCATAGGCGCGAATTGACTGCTCCAAGCTCTCTGCTGGGTCTTTATGCCGAGCTAAATCCCCGTAAGCGGCTCCCAGATTATTTTGAATCATCGCGTAGGTGAGGGGCGCTTCTTCAGCCGTTAGCTTAGTCAAAGCCAGTTGGTAGGCTTGAATCGCTTGCTCTAAATAGGAAAGCGCATGATCCACGCTGCCAGGACAACGGGATAACATCCAGTAGAGATTACCCAAGTCATTGAGGATATCTGAAACTTGGGGCGAGGATTTGTCTAACCAATGCAGCGCTTGCTCATAAGCCTGAATGGCAATCATCAAGTTTTCTTCAGAGGCATCTCCCTGCTCAATGGCATGGCGATAGTGATGACCCAGTTCTAAATAAGTCTCTGCTGGCGACTCTGCTGACTGGGGTTGCGGCTGTGGTGTGGAGCCTGGCAGGGAGGGTGGCAAGGAGTGCCCGTTTGGCGGTGCCGTTGGAGTCGGTTCGCCTGATTGGGAATTGAGGATGGGGGGTTGAGCATAACCCATGAACTCATCAATCTGAAGTTGCTCTAATTCCCGCTCTAAATCACCTAAACCCAATTCAGCGTTAGGTGTTATGGCACGGGGTGTTAGCGGCATCGATATCTCATGTTCCATGAGTTCCTCAAACACCACCGCCTCGTCTTCTGTTAACGGAACGGCCTTTTGAGCAGGAGGGATCGGGTAATGGGTCGTTTTGGTGTAATCATTTGGGGGTGAGGATGCTGTACCCGTTTTAGGGTTTGGTTTCCCCGATGGCGAAGCGCTAGCAGCGTGAGGAGCGTCTGCGGCTGGTTTGTGAACTGAAGGGTTGTAAGGCTGTTGCTTTTTCCAACTAATTTGCTTGATAGGCGGTCGCTTGTCGCTTTCTGCCAAGTCGTGAGTCAGGAGTGTTCGCAAGTCTTCCTGGAAAGAACCCTTTCCTGCTTCTGACTCTAACGCCACTGAATTGGGGGAAGCCTCTGGTTTGGATGCACCAACCGGAGGTAAAGGGGTTGGCTCTCCTTCAAACTCAAAAACACCTGTGTGCCACTGCCAAAACTCTGGCACAGACTGCTGAATCATGTGGAACCAAGGTCGTGGCAACCAGAGTAATAAGGTTGATTCCAAGCGCAGCAAATTTCGGTCAATCGATTGTAAACGCCTGAGGAACAATCGCTGCACCGATGGCGGTTGCCGTGTTAAGCGCTCAACTCCTAAAATTTGAAATCCCGGTGCTGGTGTAGAACTTCGGGATTGCCGATGCTGTGAGCACCATTGAGCAATTTGGGCTAAAGGATTGGGGTCGCTCAGGTTTAATTTCAGGCTGATCAATTTTGAGCTGCCTGGAACGTCCAGGGACGCTCTTGCTAAAGAGGTACCCAACTCGGCATGTAATTTACCTGCTAGACGGTTGCGTAGGCTCAAGTCATCACACACCGCCACAAAAATTTGGCGACGCAGACCAAGACTCAAGGCAAGTTTCAAGCGTTGATAGGTTTGCTGATTCCAGCTCGAAACTTTCTGGGGGGCACGATCCGTGAGTATCATGTTGGTGGACACAGGGGCACAGGCGCTAGGGTTGCAGGTGTTCGCTGACAAAAAAGATAGAAGAGCCGTGGAAGTGGGTATCTATAAACACTTCTTCCCACTCTTGTGGCCTGGGTCAGGATAGGCTAATAGCGTCTATGGGAGAGAAAACAGCAATTTCAGCTCTGTCTTGAAAATAAGGCAGACCGGAGATGAGAGTGAGGACAGAAGGCGGAAGGCAGAAGGGATAAGAATTTTCATTCCTTTGTTGTGAGCTTCTGCTCATGGTGCCTAACTTGAAAATAGCTGCCATAGCGTTGAAGTTTAGGGTTTTATCGTTACAGACAAAAATCCCCGCCTGAATCAGAAATTCAGACGGGGGTAAAACCATACCCGATGAAAACCAGCCATTGGGTAGGTGCGGCAAAAATTTGCCACCCCTAAGGTAGAGTCATCAGATTTCCTAATAGAGACTACCTTGTGGGGTGCAGGCTAATTTTGTGTTACTAAGCCTCTACTTCAACTGGAGCTGGTTCTGGATCGGCTTTGCGATCTTCCAGCTTGAGGGTCAAGTAACGAATAACTTCCTCACTCAGACGCATCGCCCGTTCCACAATTGCTACATGGGTTGCAGGCGCTTTGTAATTCATCTGGATATAGATGCCTTCGCGGTGCCTGTTGATTTCGTAAGCCAGACGACGCTTGCCGCGATGCTGAATTTCGAGCTGCTCTACACCTTGTTCACGCAGAAGGTTTTCGTACTTGGCGATCGCTTGGTCTACCTGTTCCTCCCCTAAATCGGGGCGCAGGATGTACATCAATTCGTAATTGCTAGTCATGGGTGTTAATCTCCTTGTGGACAACTTGGCCTCTTCACAAGACGATGGACAGCAACCTATCTTTGGTGCTGTCCACCTAATCACAGAAGAAGCAAGGACGTCAACTGCCTCACCCACTCTTGGGATGAGGCTTGTTCCTAACCAAGACATCTCGGTTGAAACCTAGGCTGATTGACCGCAGCCCTAAAAGTACACAAGTATAGCTGAGTGAGTCAGACTATGCTTTCTTGTTCCTCTCCCCTAGAAACTAAACCTATACCTAGCAATGGCTTGTATCTTTTGGTTTTAGTTCCCAAACTGTTTCCGTCTCCAGCAATAGCTGATAGTTACGTGCCTTTGTTAAAGGGATAGACAAGAGCTTTTCTATTGTACCAAAGTTGTTGTACGAAGGCGTTACACTCTGTCCTCGTATGAGCTTCGGTACCTTCCTTTCCACCCAAAAGGGGATAGGGTTTCCAGGTGGGAAGACTTTTATGAACTACCCATACTTCCGCAATGCAGCAAGTGATGGGCTTCCCTATTAATGAGGAACAGTTTCCAAAACTTGGTAGTTTTTTGGTCCTACATTCCCTCCAAGGGCACGAGTCCTGGTTACCAAGACCCCAATTTTCTGCTTGCAACACTTACTTATTAGCTTGGTTTTCGCTTGCGGCCTTGGTGGTCAAGACGCACTAATCCTATCATGAATATTCAGTTCTTCTGACTAATTGATACCTACTCATGCACTGAGTCCGACCGTCTCACGAATAACGTAGAATCTTTTCCCAGACCTACTTTGTTATCGTTTTAGGTCGAACGTTTCGCACCTGGTATTAATTCTAGCTAGTCGCCAGGGTCAATTTGCATCTACATCCAAACCTAGACGGCTTAAGCTCTAGTTACCAAGGAATATCTCACATTATGGCGCAGCGCTACGTCCGAGTCAAAACGTCTAAAGGACAAACCTACTACGGTTTGTTGAAACTCACTCGCAACATTCAGGTTCTCGATGCACCGCCTTGGTTGCAGGGACAACCTACGGATTTAGAGTTAGAACCCGGTAGTTACGAACTGCTGGCTCCTTGTGCTCCCAGCAAAATTGTGGCTGTGGGCAAAAATTACACGGAACATGCACAAGAAATGGGAACCTCTGTACCCAAAGAGCCACTCCTGTTTCTGAAACCTCCGACATCCATCACGGCAACCGATCGCGAAATCCAGTCTCCTGCTCAGTCGCAGCGAGTAGACTACGAGGGAGAGTTAGCGCTGGTGATTGGTGAGCATTGTGTAGACTGCACACCCAAGCAAGCTCAAAGCAAAATCTGGGGCTACACGATCGCCAATGATGTGACAGCTCGCGATTTACAACAACAGGATGGTCAGTGGACTAGAGCTAAAGGCTTCAATACCTTTTGTCCTCTCGGCCCTTGGATTGTGCGAGAACTGAGCGCTGGGGCGAGGTTACAAACCTTTTTGAATGATCGCCCGCAGCCTGTCCAATCGGCATTGCTCACTCAGATGGTATTTCCGCCAGAATTTTTGGTCTCTTACATTTCTCAGGTGATGACACTGCTACCAGGAGATGTTGTGCTAACAGGAACACCCCAAGGTATTGGCCCGATGCAGATTGGCGATCGCGTTCGTGTCGAAATTGAGGGCATTGGTCATCTAGAAAACACTGTTGTCGCCCGCTCTTCTCTAGAAGCCCCTTAGCAGCAGATGGGCTAAACAGGAGTGCTTTTTCAATCTCTGTGTCTTGCTGCTCAATTCACTGGCTCTCAAGTTAATGGCTCTTAACTAGAGAGCTTGTACCCAATACCGACTGTACTTTGCGCCAAGGTTTATGCCCTTTTATATTAAAACCAAGGCGAAATTTGCCATTAATTGAAATCGATGAAAGAGCTCAGCGAACTTGTGCGTAAGCGGCTTCGGAGAGCGTCGGAATTTCGGCATAATGTCCGAGTAGAGACCGAACCATTGAATAGCCACAAGCCGCCACTATAGCTAAAAATACGAGATTCATTAATGTGCTTACAATCAAGCTGCTCGTACCCAAGACTGGCTGTAAAATCCCCAAAAACAAGCCCATCAGAATTAGCAGAATATCTAAAAGAAGCGCTTGCATGGCGTTGAAACGAATGAAGTGAGAAATTCTTTCGTTTCTTACTACTGCTAAAAATAGGACAAAGAAAATGATTAGACTACCCCACGAGCCTAAGCTTCTGTATATGGCAATCACAGGGATGAGGGGCAGAAACAAAAATTGCAAGGATGGAAACTGTTGAAGAAGTTGACCGAACTGGAGCAACCCCTCAATTAAAGGTAGCAGATAAGGAAGGGAAGCAAAAATTCGGTCTTGAACCGTTGTTGAACCGCGCCAAGCCATTGTGTGTTCTCCTGAAGGATATTACTCGTTAATTTTTCCCGACTAAGTTCAGGATAGCGCAGCACAAAGGTCTACCGGGGTCTGAGACGTGGGTAGATTTCCCTCCCGGCTCCAGAGAAAAGCGATGGCAATTGCCGTCACTCGTGTCGGTTTCTGCGGCTGGACACTATTCAACATTGGCGACGCGGAAGCCCATCTCACACTCGTATTGATCGGGCTGCTGGGGCGTGAGCTTACGCACCGCATGACCACAGCCGAGTTTGCCTTGACGCCAACGAGGTTGACCGCTTTGATCGGCGAGTAAGCAGGTCTGACAAACACAAGCTGGGGAAAGGATTTGTTCATCCATCAGAATGACTAACATCTAACACCTCCGCTCTAGCTCTCATACCTCGGATTCTATTGATCTTAATTGAGGTCTGTGGAGACAAGTGTAGATAAACATACAGCTTAACTATCTCTCGGTATCGGGTGGCAAACAGAGCTAAGATCGATGACTCAAGCGCATCTTTCGGGATTAACTCAAGTGACTCAAAGTAACTTAGATTTTCTGCTTCAAACCGATCCTGCCGTAGCCGAGTGTCTAGGGGAAGAACTCCAGCGCCAGCGCGATCATTTGGAGTTGATTGCCAGCGAAAACTTTACCTCAGCCGCCGTCTTGGCCGCTCAAGGCTCAGTGCTTACCAATAAGTATGCTGAGGGGTTGCCAGGAAAGCGTTACTATGGCGGCTGTGAGTTCATTGATAAAGTTGAGCAACTAGCCATTGACCGTGCGAAAGAGTTATTTGGCGCTGCTCATGCCAATGTCCAGCCTCATTCTGGTGCTCAGGCTAACTTTGCCGTATTCCTGACCCTGCTAGAGCCTGGTGATACTTTTATGGGCATGGATTTGTCTCATGGGGGACACCTGACTCATGGTTCACCCGTGAATGTGTCGGGTAAGTGGTTTCAGGTTCGTCACTACGGTGTCAGCCCCGAAACCGAGCAACTGGACTACGATCAGATTCGGGAACAGGCGCTTAAAGAGCGTCCTAAGTTGATCGTTTGTGGCTATTCTGCCTATCCTCGCATCATTGATTTTGAAAAATTCAGAAGCATTGCCGATGAAGTGGGTGCCTACCTGATGGCAGATATTGCCCATATTGCCGGTTTAGTGGCTACAGGTCATCACCCCAACCCGATTCCCCATTGTCATGTTGTGACAACGACCACACACAAGACACTCCGAGGCCCCAGAGGTGGCTTAATTCTCACCAATGATGCTGAATTGGGCAAGAAGTTCGATAAAGCTGTTTTCCCCGGTACTCAAGGCGGCCCCTTAGAGCATGTGATTGCGGGTAAGGCGGTGGCATTTGGGGAAGCGCTGAAACCGGAATTTAAAGTGTATTCCGCACAAGTGATTGAAAATGCTAAGGCGCTAGCCACTCACTTACAAAAGCGGGGCTTCAAGCTGGTTTCGGATGGGACGGATAACCATTTGATGCTAGTCGATTTGCGTTCGATTGGCATGACAGGTAAGCGTGCTGACCAACTGATGAGCGGTGTCAACATTACGACCAATAAGAACACGGTACCGTTCGATCCAGAGTCACCCTTTGTTACCAGTGGTTTGCGATTGGGTTCACCGGCTATGACTACACGGGGGATGGGTCAACCGGAATTCACAGAGATTGCTGACATTATCGCCGAACGCCTACTCAATCCAGAGGATGAAACTGTGGCGGCTGAGTGTCGGCGTCGGGTAGCTCAATTGTGCGATCGCTTCCCCTTGTACCCCCATCTGAGTATCCGCGTGCCAACTCTGGTTTAGGGAGAGTGGAACCGGAGCTTGATAGCGGTTCTCATTTGAGTTCAAGAGTTTTTGTAGGGGCACGACATGTCGCGCCCCTAATGTGTAATCAACCTCTCCCCATCTCCCCATTCCCTGAGTAACGGCGAAGTAGCTCGAAGCGAATACTTCCTGCCTCTGAGCCTTCTCCAATATTCGTAAAGTGGCATTTTTCCAGAAGTCGTTGTGAGGGCTTCAGTTCTGGCAACGTTTCTGCAATGACTCGCTGAACTTCAGAATGATTAAAGGCCCAATCAATCAGGGATTGGATCGCTTCAGTACCGTATCCTAAGTTTTGAAATTCCTTTAACACTGAGTACCCAATTTCTACTGTTCCATCAGAGGTTGGTTTACCTTTAAAGCCACCATTGCCGATTAAAACCCGCTCATTTTTTGCCTGACTAGTGAGCACGAAGTACCAAGCCCACCATCCTATTTGGTCTGGAGCTTCCTCCAACCTCTGTAAGAAAAAAGACATCGTTTCATGGTCGTTAAATTCAGGTGGCCAACTATCGGGTACACGCGCATCAAGGAGCTGAGCAAACTTGGCGCGATCACTGATTTCTGCTTGCGCTATTTCTAAAGTTCCAGCTATCACTTCTAATCGTTCAGTTGTGATGCGAAATTTTGTCATGGTTCCCGTTTCTTTGAGGTTCACTACACTAAGAATTTTTCAAAAAAAGGCACTAATGATTTTTGCAACTAAGATACACATAAAATGATTTTTGTCAAGATACAGAGCTTACCCTCTTTCAGAGTAGTCTAAGTAATCTAAACTCTCACAACCATTAACCCGTCACTGCTAATAATGAGTGCTGAAATCATTTGTGTTGGGACAGAATTACTCCTGGGCGAGATTCTCAATAGCAATGCCCAGTTTTTAGCGCATGAACTCGCTCATTTGGGCATTCCTCACTACTATCAAACGGTTGTGGGTGACAATCGAGATCGTTTGAAGCAAGTTTTAGCCATGGCGAGCGATCGCAGTAATATCTTAATTTTTACAGGGGGTCTCGGCCCGACGCCAGATGACCTAACCACAGAAGCGATCGCCGACTTTTTTGGTGTACCTCTGATTGAACGCCCAGACATCCTCGAAGACATCGCTCAGAAATTCGCCCAACGGGGACGGGAGATGACTCCGAGTAACCGCAAGCAAGCACTGATTCCTAAGGGGGCAGACGTTTTACCAAACCCAGGAGGTACAGCCCCTGGGATCATTTGGCAACCGCGCCCGGACTTAACGATTCTCACCTTTCCCGGTGTCCCCAGTGAAATGGAGCAGATGTGGCGGGAAACCGCTGTTCCCTTTCTCAAAAGCCAAGGTTGGGGTCAAGAAATCATCTATAGCCACACGTTAAGATTTTGGGGGATTGGGGAGTCGGCGTTGGCTGAAAAAGTCGCTTCCTTTTTCAACTTATCCAACCCTACGGTTGCGCCTTATGCCTCCCAAGGAGAGGTTCGATTACGAATTTCTGCCCGTGCCGCCTCGGAAGCGGAAGCCCATCAGTTGATTGAACCCGTGGCTAGACAATTGCGGAAGATTGGAGGACTAGACTATTTTGGTGCCGATGACGATACCCTGGCGTCGGTGGTGGGTCGTTTGTTAACTAAAGCTTCAGAAACCCTCAGTGTCGCGGAATCTTGCACGGGCGGGGGATTGGGCCGTATGGTGACGAGTGTTGCCGGTAGCTCCAATTATTTTTTGGGAGGCGTTATTTCCTATGACAACGCCGTGAAATCCTCTCTACTGGGTGTTCAGCCGTCAGATTTGGAGCAATGGGGGGCTGTAAGTAAACCCGTGGCGATACAAATGGCGGCGGGAGTGCGATCGAGGCTTTCCACCTCGTGGGGGCTCAGTATTACAGGTGTTGCAGGACCCGGTGGCGGTACAGAAGCTAAGCCCGTCGGACTGGTTTACATTGGTTTAGCCAAACCGGATGGCGATGTAGAATGCTTTAAGTATCCGTTGGGTCAAACTCGCTCTCGCTCTTCAATTCGTCACGCTAGTGCCTGCCATGCCTTAGATATGCTGCGGCGTAGACTACTGGTTAGACCCACCAATAATCACTTTCCTTTCTCCGTGACGATTCATGAGTAATTCAGCTAATCTAGAACTGGAGGTAGATAGAAAGCAAGGCTTTAATCCAACGCTCTAACTAACCTTCCTCGGGTGGGATGGAAATGCCTTTGGTTAGTGTGCTAGTCTGGAATTAATAAGAAATGCAACACAAGTGGCTTTTTTTATCAGACAGTGTCTGTAATCAAAACATGACCAGGCGAGCTTAATCATCCTGCCTTCCTAAGTCAGGAAATCAGTGAGGAGACTCGCTCGTCCTGAACGAAAAAATACAGGTTGTCTCACAGGAGCTTTCTGTTTAATGGACTATATAGAAAAGGTGCTGGAAAAACTCAAAGAATGGGCTCGTAAGCTCATTGAAACCCTATTGGGACCTGAGCCCCAGCCAGAACCTGAACCGATTCCCATCCCTGTTAATAACCCAGGGCGTCGCCGTCGGTAGTTAATTTGTGTTTGTGCCTAACGAAACTCAGAGCCTTTTAAGTATCTTGGTTCTGCACGGTCCCAATCTAAACCTATTAGGACGCCGAGAGCCAGGAATCTACGGTTCGGTTACCTTGGGCGAGATTAACCAGCTGTTAGAACAGGAAGGGCAAAAGCTACAGGCTAAGGTTCATGCCTTGCAATCCAATCATGAAGGTGTCTTGGTTGATGCGATTCATGATGCCCTAGGGCAGCATCAAGGAATATTGATCAATGCTGGTGCGTACACTCACACTAGCGTAGCGCTACGCGATGCCTTAACAGCAGTAGCTATTCCTACGGTAGAGGTTCATCTCAGTAATATCTATCAGCGCGAAGCCTTCCGGCATCACTCTTTCATTGCTCCTGTAGCGATTGGACAGATTAGTGGTTTTGGTGCCGAAAGCTATCGATTGGGATTACAAGCTCTGATTCATTACCTAAATAAGATAGCAAAATATTAAATCATTATTAAGAATCAAGTTTGAATATTCAGCGGTAATGTCACCCGAAAGGTAGAACCTACGCTCAATTCAGAAGCTACATGGATTTCTCCCCGTAGCAATTGCACCAAACGTGAAACAATGGCCAGTCCTAAACCCGTGCTTTCAGGTTGGCGACGCCCCTGATTAAAAAAGGCTTGGGAGAAGGGTTCAAAGATATAGGCTTGATCTTTGGGAGCAATGCCAATGCCTGTATCGGTAACCGAGATAAACCACTTCTGGTTTGATAGATTCTGGCAAGTTATTTGAATGGAGCCGGTATCTGTATAGCGAATCGCATTGCTCAAGAGGTTGGTGAGAATTTGCTGTAAGCGAAAGGGATCTGTGAAAACTTGCTCAGGTGCAGATTCCCCATCGATTTTTAGCTGTAAGCCTTTAGCTTGGGCCAATGGCTCTAACATCTCGCTGACTTTAGTCACAATCGAACGGACATCGCTCCACTCCAAGTTGAGATTGATTTGATTGGCTTCGTAGCGAGAGAGTTCTAGAGAATCATTAACGAGGCGGAGCAGATGACGTCCTCCTTGAAGGACTTGCTCAATACTGCGGATATTCAAAGAATCTGATTCCGGGTTGAGCTTTGGTTGTTGTAGACGTAGGAGCAGTTCCGAGTATCCAATTACAGCCGTAATGGGTGCCTTTAATTCATGAGCTAGGTACGAAAAATTGTCTTTACTCGCTTCAAAAAGACGAGTCAGTTCTTGGTTCGTCCAAATTAATTGAGTCTGAAGCTGTTCTAATTCTTGCAAACGCTCTTGGACATAGCTCTTAAAGCACAGGGCAATGGCTTCATCTAAGACTGTATTGATTTGAGAAAAATCTTGAAGAATCGCCTGAGGAGAACTCTCAAGGAAGTGAAATTCTAACACTGAAAAAATAGTGCGGCGCAGGAGACTATACTCTTTGGCAATTTCGGCAGCATCATATCCTTGTTTGGCTCGTAGAGTCCCATGAGTTAAACTGGCCTGGACAATCCTTTCAAACAGGTCTTCATCGGGCTTTTCCAGCACGGCAGCCAATGATTTAAGGAGTTGAGGGAGCGAATCTCCTAGCGCTGTATCTGGCAAATGTTCGGAGCTTTGGATCTGGCGCTCTTGATGAACGGATTCCATCCATTGGGTCATGATCATGTCAGTTTGAGCGGCAATGATTTGGCTAGTATTCAACATGAATTTCCAGATGGAGTAGTGACTTGAGTTCAAAGATCATGCCTGCTGCGATCAATCTTTGGACGTGGTTGTTTGAGTCTATCGCCGCTGGAGGTGGTGTACTCATACCGAGTAGCATTTAAAGAGAGTAGATGGTTAAAAACTCATTAAATTAATCCCCTAGCTAGAAGTAACAAGTTGACCCTTTGCCAAAGGGCAAAGAGTGCTAACTCAGATTAAATGACTCCCTTATGGTCTAACTTCTAGCTGAAGATAGGTCATTCCCCGGATAAATTTTGCCATACTAAAACAGAAATCAGTGAAGTAATGTATTTAACCGGTCACAGAAATTGATGAGGTATTCACTTTTAAGCCGGTTTCAGGGTGCATTACTGGGCAGCTTTGTGGGAGAAAGTCTGGTTCGTGTCGGCTGCCAGAATCAGGCTTTGAGTGGAGTTTCACTCACATCGCCCAAACTGGAAGAAGCTCAAACCCATCAACAGCTTTCGGTATGGAGCCACCTTGCCACTTGCGGGACGGAGAGTTTAATTCGTTGTGGCAGGCTGAATTTAGAAGATTGGTGGCTGCTTTTAGAGAAGACGCCGTCGTCTCTGGGTTTAAAATCTGTCGCTAGTATGAGTGAGTCCGCCGTGGCAACCTTACCTATCGCCCTCTTTTTTCATGAGGATCAAGTTAAGCTGCGACAACAACTGCTCACCTGTCAAGACCTTTGGCAGCATCAGTCTGAGGCAGCGGAAGGAGTGTTAGCGATCGCTTATGCCATCTCACTGGCTCTTACGGAACAACTCGATTGTGCCACCTTAATTCCTCGAATCCAACTCTATCTAGGAACTTCTCAAAGCCCTCTGCTGAGGCAACTGGAACAGGTGCAAATGCTACTGGAGAAGAGAGCGGGCTTAGAGACAACGCTCACCCAATTACGTCGAGATGCCCAAATGCGAGGCGAACCCTTAGGGCGTGCCCACACTTCTATTGCCCTCGCCTTCTACTGTTTCCTTTCCACTCCAGAGGATTTTCGCCTCGGCGTCAGCCGTGCGGCTCGTACCTGCTACCAACCTCAGATCACCACTGCCCTGACTGGCGCTTTGGCCGGTGCTTATAATAGCATCATTGGTATTCCTGTAAACTGGCGTATGACAGCCAACCGCATTAGTAGCGGCATCCAACGGCTACAACTTGCAGACCGCCTGCTTGAGGTTTGGGCGGGTGTTTATGATATGTCAGCCTTAGTGCAGGGTCAGCCATTAGCTGTCGCAGCACCACGAGTGATTCAGCCCCGATAACCCCTGTGAGCCGTCAACCGTTATAGGACAAAGACACAGATACCATGTTCGGTCGCCTTAAACTAGGGGAACGCATACTTTCAAACTCGTTGATTCGTTCCCTCAAGAGTGGAGTGACTATCTGTGCAGGATTAAGCGAATCCTACAAAAGCTAGAGAGGAAACCTACAAGAAACCAACTCAAAGGACAGTCGCCAAGGATTGTTTCAAACAGCCATGATGTTTTAATGGTGTTCGATAAGGAGTTTACCTATCTGAACCTTGTCTGGGAACGCCTACAGAATGACCACGAGCAACTCTCCCGTCAAAAATTAGCATTGAAAATATTGATCTTCTCTTCCCGATGTCGCTCCTACCTCAAGAGTTAGACGGTGACTATATATAGGCAGTAAGGTTGAATCGGTTAGCTATGGTAGTTAAGGCAGTAAAACCCCATGGATTTCTCAATAATAGGGTATTTCCCGCTCTTGTTTTGTAAGGTAAAAAGAAGTGAACGCCAAATTTACACGATGTAATTTAAGAAAAGCTAAATTGCAGTGTTCTACCTGAAACCAGAGCCAGCGCCTTGCTTTCCCCACCCCTACCGTCACCTGAAATGGCTAATCTTGTGCTATGAAAACGTTTCATTCGTTGACGCAGCCGCTAATGCAATTGCGGCGAACACCTGATCAACTTCGCGCTTGGTTGTCATTTAGGGTGTCTAACTCCTCTAACAAAACTATAGACGCGATTGATTACGTCTCTACGGGAAGCAAAACCCAAGTGGATGAGGTGATGCATCCACAACCGTTGCCTGGATTACCAAGCAAGCCCCGCAAGCACAAAAGCCGTCCACCCGTGATGTGGCTAGTGGCTGTGGTTTCTCTTACCAGTGCGATGGGGAACCGATTCTACAATCAACCGAAGCTGGATGTGGGTACGACGGCTCCACAAACTATCCGGGCACCCCGTCCTGCTAGTATTGAAGACACTAAAACTACAGAGGAAAAGCGTAAGGCTGCCCGTACTGGTGCTGTCCCCGTGTTGATGTTCGACCACTCGCTTACCCAAGATCTGGTTCAGGCGATCGAGCAATCTTTAGAACGGGTGGAAGAATTGCGCCAAATGTGTGGTCCTTATCCCTTTGCAGAGGCGACGATTCTCTCAGAGGCGACCCAGCGCTATCTGCGCCAAATTCCGGAACAAGAGTGGCAGGCGATTTTAGCGCAAGTCAATAGCCCTCAAAGTGTCAAACCGGCTGCTCCAACCGGGGTACTGCCCCAACAGGCTGTACAGGCAGATAATCTGCCGTTGACTCAAGCCGTCAGCGAACTGCAACGCTACCGTCAACTGTCTTCTCCTCAAGCCTTTTCAGATCTGATTGAGTCAATTTCCCTGGCTCGTCAGGGTTACGCTGTGGCATTGCGTCAGCTTTCTGAGCTGCAACGCACTGAATCTGTTCGTCGCTACGATGCCTCATTGCTTGAACTCTCGGATCAGGACTGGCAGGAGACACGCAAGGGTATTACCCAGGCGTCCAAGCTCATCCTGACTCAGGGCATTCCTCCAGGACTCCCTTCAAATATCTTAACAGAAGCAGTCACGCTGCAATTGAGTTCGCTCGTCCCCCAGGAGGCCCAGGCTGTAGCGGCTCCCCTGCTAACCAATATCTTGCAGCCCAACTTAACAGAAGATAAAGAAGAGACGAAACGAAGAGCGGAACAGGCAGCACAAGCTGTAGCGCCAGTCATGGTTTCTGTACAGCAGGGTGAAATCATTGTCTATGCCAACGAGCAAATCAGTCAGGCGGATTTTGTGTTGCTGGATCACTTCAAATTGAGCCGTCGGGAGATTAACTCCCCTGGCCTAGTTGGATTCGGCACTTTTGTGAGCGGTGGTCTGGTCATTTTTTGGCTCGTAGAACGGCGTGTGCATCCCAGGCTAAGACGGCGCGACCACATTTTGCTGTGGCTGCTGACGTTGAGCACACCGCTATTGGTCATCTTGAACCTGCCCTATACAGACTTGCCTGCAATTGGTTTGTTAGTCGGCAGCTTTTACAGTCCCGCTTTGGGAGTGACCGTTGTCAGTCTGCTGACGGGGTTAGTAGGCTTCGGCATGAAGGTTAGTTGGGACTACTTACTCGCCGGTTCTGCCGCTGGTTTACTCGGTTCTTGGATGGCTGGGCGGATGCGATCGCGCGAGGAATTGGCTTGGCTGGGGGGTGTGGTTGGGCTCACTCAGGGCGGAGTCTACCTGCTCCTAAATCTTGTTCCTAGTGCGGCTGTGGGTGCAGTTTGGTATACCGTACTGCAAGAAGCCGCTATATCAAGTCTGGCGGGTTTGTCTTGGACAGTGGTAGCCCTAGGCATATCCCCTTACCTAGAACGTCTGTTTGACTTGGTCACACCCATTCGTCTGGCTGAGCTGTCTAATCCTAATCGTCCTTTGCTCAAGAAACTAGCCACGGAAGCACCGGGAACCTTTCAACACACCCTATTTGTGGCGTCCCTGGCAGAGGCTGCCGCCCGTGAACTTCACTGCAACGTCGAACTGGTTAGAGCCGGGACACTATACCATGATATTGGCAAAATGCACGACCCCTTGGGATTTATTGAAAATCAGATGGGGAGTCCCAACAAACACGACGAGATTAATGACCCCTGGAAGAGTGCTGAGATTATCAAAAAACACGTCTCTGAAGGTTTGGTGATGGCTCGTAAGCACCAGTTACCTCAAGCCATTCGTGACTTTATCCCAGAACACCAAGGGACGCTGCTCATCTCCTATTTTTATTTTCAGGCTAAACAGAAAGCTGAACAAGAAGGGGGTTCTCCTGTAGACGAGGCAGAATTTCGTTATGATGGCCCAGTTCCCCAGTCGCGAGAAACGGGTCTTGTCATGCTGGCGGATGCTTGTGAAGCCGCACTGCGAAGTCTCAAGGATGTTACCCCAGAAACGGCTGTTGGGATGATTCATAAAATCCTCAAAGCTCGCTGGCAAGACAACCAACTCGTCGATTCCGGGATAACACGGGAGGAGTTGTCAACCATTGCCGAGGTTTTTGTCCGAGTTTGGCAACAATGCAATCACAAACGGATTGCTTATCCGAAAGCTGCACTCAATCATCAGCCATCAGTAAAGAGTTGAAGCTTGTACTGAATGTACCGTCGCCTGATATAAGGAGGTTAGGGGGTATTCGGTTGGCCCGACCCTAACCCTCAAGTAGCGTAAAGGCTTGCTGAATATTGGCGCGAACCGATTCGGCAGAGGTATGGAGAGCCTTGCGTTCAGCATCCGTGAGGTTAATTTCTAACACCTTCTCAACGCCGCGACACCCTAACTGGATGGGAACCCCGATGAATATATCATTTAAACCGTATTCGCCTTGCAGGTAGGCTGATGCAGGTAACTGCCGCGATTGGTTGTTAATAATCGCTTCTACCATTAAGCAGGCGGAAGATGCTGGGGCAAAATAAGCACCACCTGTCTTCATGAGTCCGACAATCTCTCCCCCACCGTTGCGAGTCCGGTCTACCAACCGTTCAATGGTGGCAGCATCCATCAGTTCAGTAATGGGAATACCGTTAACCGTGGAGTAGCGAGGCAAGGGAACCATTAAATCGCCATGTCCTCCCAGCACCAAGGCGTTAACATCTCTGGGAGAAACGCCAAGTTCCATCGCAATAAAGGTTTGGAACCGGGCTGAATCGAGAACGCCTGCCATGCCCATGACCCGGTTAGGGGGAAGTTCGGTCGTTTTCCAGGACAGATAGGTTACGACATCCAGGGGGTTAGAGACTAGGATGAAGATGGCATTTGGAGATGGCGCGATCGCTTTTTGGGAAGCTTCTACCACAATCTTGGCATTGATCTTCAGCAGATCGTCCCGCGTCATGCCTGGTTTGCGTGGAATTCCCGCCGTAATCACCACAATATCGGAACCCGCCGTATCTGCGTAGTCATTGGTACCAATAATCTGGCGGTCATGACGTTCAATGGGCTGTGCCTCCATCAAATCCAGGGCAATCCCTTGAGGCATCCCTTCGACAATGTCGAGTAAAACCACGTCTGCTAGATTTTTCTCAAAAATCCGTTGAGCCAGAGTACTCCCTACTTTACCGCCGCCAATCACTGATACGCGGCGACTTTGACATAAAATTGAGGAATTAGGAACAGATGTCATAATTGAACCCCTAGTATTTCAAATCAAAACAATTTAACTTTAGGTTCGATCTAACATCTTCCTTTATTCTCAACAGGCTTTCTTAATGATATAGAGCAGTGTCCATAAACCAACGCCTTGCGTTGGTAGATACGGCTCACCTACTCTAGTGACCCGGACTCAAAACCTGAGTTCACTTCATTGGCTCTAACTGATCGACCCGTAACCAAATATTCGGAGTGGGCACCTGACCAAACTTGACCAGTGCATAGTCCCCCTTCATATCAATCACTTCTCCCTTGGTTTCAAACAGATAAGGAGGAAAGCGTGTATCGCTGGCTTGAGCTTCTAGGCTCCCTTCCAGCTTTTCGCGGATAGCGCGAACTAAGTCTCCTCTTTTGATTGTGTCTGCCATAATCGATAATTTTTGTTAGGCTACTAAATCGCTTTGTTGCTTAGATTTTAAAACGTTTCAGCAGACTATTTTTAACGAGTTTTAACCCTTAGCAGATGGGAGTTGCTGACAGTTGGGGCAAAAATGAGATGATCGCCCTCCCACCTTGAGGCGCACGATGGAGCGATGACAAACACGACAGTGTTGACCCGTGCGACCATACACCCAGGCGACACCACCGTAATTCCCATTCACTCCTTGTACGTTGAGAAAGTTACTAAAGGTCGTGCCACCCACCTGGATACTCGCTTGCAACACCTGAATTAAACTGGAACGAAGACGCTCGATCTGCTCCACATTCAAATCCGCACAAAGCGTCTCAGGTCGGATTCTGCTTAAGAATAAGGCTTCATCGGCATAGATATTACCCACGCCTGCAACAAGCGTTTGATCCAGCAGTGCCGCTTTGATTGAGCGCTGGCGATGGCGTAGCTTGCCAGCGAGGTATTCCAAGGAAAATTGCTCGGAAAACGGCTCTGGCCCCAGTTGCTTCAATCCTGTGATAATACTTTCTAAGGGCACAGAGGGCGGAACCCACCACATCTGACCAAACGTCCGCTGGTCAACAAAGCGTAACTCCTGGTTATTTGGGAAAAACAATCGCACTCGTGTGTGTTTGTGTAGAGGTTCCTCGCGATTGAGCCACAGCAGTTGACCGGTCATGCGTAAGTGAACCCCCAACCAACCCGCATCAGCCGATTTCAGGTTGTGGATGATGGCTTTGGGCGGGTTTTCCCTCAGATGAATTTGAGGCGTTGCCTCCTGACTCATGACTCCTGTTTGGTATTTGGGGTCTGAGTGAGCCAATTGTGCCAGTAAATACTTACCGCGACGATGCCAACGGGTAATCGTCACAGTCTTCAGGTGTGCTAAAAATTCACCCACAGAAAAAGGGTAGGCGATGGTGCGTGTCAGCAACACATCCCCACCCCAAATTTCCTGATTCAGGGTCATTTGATTTAGACCCTGACAAACAGTTTCAACTTCAGGCAGTTCGGGCACAACTTAACGAGACTCAGTTCCCTGGTTGGGGCCGCCTTCTACCACGGAACTCCCACCGCCAGCTTCAGGTGCAGGCTGTGGGGTTCTTTGACCCGTTTTGCGAGCCTCAGCCTTCAGGGGTGTTCCTGTTCCCTTGTCGCCCACTTTCTTGGCTTTGGGTGCTTCAACCTCAAGAAGTTCATTCTCGGCATAGTTATTGGTATTGATGCCGGAATAGTTGACGTTATTAAAGCGGACGATGTATGGATAGCGGATTCCACTTTGGTCTACAGTTGCGACTGTACCCACATCCTGAAACCAAAAAGATTCTTTTCTGAGTATTCGGACTTTAGATCCACGTTGAACCATATAGAGTTTTTCCCTTGAGTTCTAGTTTTACAGAGTACTACTCGATCAGAGCCGTCTGACTATTCTGGTTTTTAAGTTTTATTACCGCTGCCCCACTGAATCGACCCTTAAACCTTGCTTAAACCGATTGAAAGTACCTGCGGATGGCTTTCAAGGGCGACAAGACTCCTGCCTGATACGTTAGGTTAAAGCGCTTCAGTTTCAGGAGAAAGCAGGTTAGTCTTTCCAACGGACTTGGACAAAATGGGCCGAACGTCCCCAAATATCAGATGTTGCCGTAATGTCTTCAATCGCCAAGTTAAACGGGATTGAGGTCGTCAAGTACCGTTGAACGAGGCTACCGACATCCGGTGTAAGCTGAGTCGCCGTAACGGCGGCTAAACTGAGTCCGAGAACTTGTTCAATGGGGCCTCGCGGCAGGAGAAGATGAGCTCCTAACGCCAGTCCAGCGGTTAAAAACATTCCGACTGATAGATTCGTGCCGCAGCGCGGATGCACAGCCAAATCCCATTCTCCACTGGTGAGGCGCTGTAAGGCAAGGGGCACAGCTTTTCTGAGGTCAGCCAGGTTCAACTGACCGTACAAATAAAATCCTTGGTCAGTGGATAAGCCCCCTAAGGTGTCATTATCTAACGGCTGGGTAGCTGTGGAGTATCCCATGTTAGCGACACGTCGCTCACCCAGAACCCAGACGGTTGCATGTTCTAGAGCATGAACCTGACGCAACACAAGAATTTCTTTCAACCCTGGGATAAAGTTCAGTTGAGTGAGTAAGTCAGTATCCTGTCGAGGGTGAGGAGCGGTAATATCAACTCCCCAGAAGTTACCGGTTTGGGCAGAAGCGGTATTCGTCATGGCAACGCGACTCCAAAAGCAGATGATAAACAGGAAGTATTTTTAACTGTAGCGTTCAGATCAGGATATATGTTTTGATACTCTCCTGCCTCTACTTATGTTTGTATTAAATTTTAAACATCAACAGTTGCGACTCCATTCTAGAGTTACGAAATGTTACAATGCACTAAACTGACCCGCTTCAACCAGATTTCAGCGAAATGGCGTAGAAAATTTGAGACAAATTACTGATGCAAAACTTTCTGATGAAAGCTATAGATGGTCAGCTAGATATGACCCAATTAGATTTGGATATTTTCCCAGAAGCCGAAGCGCTCACGATTCCAGGTCTGACTTATATCCCTAATTACATTGATCTGCCTGAGCAAAATCAATTGCTCAAGGAGATAGACGAACAAGAATGGGCAATAGAGTCAGTTGAATCCACAAGAAGGATTCAACAACATGGTTATAAATATGAATATCAAAACGGTATTCTTGTGGCGTGTAACTATTTAGGAGATTTGCCGGATTGGGCGAGGGGAATTGCCAATCGCCTCTATGGCGATCGCTTAACAAAAATCGTTCTCGATCAAGCCACCGTCAATGAATACGAACCTGGACAAGGTTTGAGGAGTCATATTGACTGTGTTACTTGCTTTGGCGATACCCTGATCACTCTCAGCTTGGGAAGCTCCTATGTGATGGAATTTACTCATTTTCAAACCCAAGAGAAGAGAGAAATTTTGTTATTACCAGGAAGCTTGCTGGCCTTGAAGAGAGAAGCGAGATATCTTTGGCAACATGGCGTAATGCCTCGCATTCGAGATATTTATAGAGGCCAAGAATTTGTTAGAAGTAGACGAGTGTCTCTAACGTTTAGAGAGGCGGCATTTCCTCATAAGTGACTCAATCCATTTCGGGGGCAAAGATTTTAGGCTAGGTAATCGCAATCTCCTACGTTCAAAATAGAGGTTCATCCAAAATCTAGATGTTGCGTTGTTAAATACCGCTCCTCTCTCATAAATCAACCTCAAATGACGGCTATCCACTTCCGAAATCGAGCCTACCAAGCGACAAAACAATACTGGCATGGTACTCATAGAACGGCTTCTCCTAGCGAAACCTTAGAACGAGTTCGACCCTACTTTAAACCCCTTGGACTAACCCGAATTGCCAATATTACAGGGTTAGATAAAATTGGCATTCCGGTTACCATTTCGATACGCCCAAATAGTTATAGTGTTTCCACGTCCTCCGGCAAAGGAACGACATTAGAAGCCGCCATGGTTTCAGCCGCGATGGAGTCGATTGAACTTTACTGTGCTGAAACAATTAATCTGCCTGAAATTAATCTTTCCTATACACAGCTTTTCGACAATTATCAAGTTATTTCCTTAGAAAAATTACCGCTACGGGAAAATTCGCTCTTTAACGTAAATCGCTGCGAACAGTGGTGTTTAGGCTGGGATATCCTGAACCAAAATGAAGTGGCGGTTCCAGTTCAAGTCGTCTCAATGAACTACCACAGATTTTGGGAAAAAGAGGTTACCCATCTAGGCTGTTTTGACATGGGTTCCAATGGTTTAGCCTCTGGCAACCATTTTTTAGAAGCGGTTAGTTCTGCTTTGTTTGAACTGATTGAGCGAGATGCAATTTCTTGCCACCTCGAAGCGTATCGCAAGGGATACGGGATACCAGGATATCGGATGCCGAGGGTGCATTTAGAAACGATTGAATCTCCTATAATCCAAGAATTATTGACAAAATTTGAAGCGGCACAAGTTGTTCCAATTCTGTTTGATTGTACCGTAGACACTGAAATTCCTGTATACCGCGCCCAAATTTATGACCCCAGTGGAAATGTACCGAGTAGTCATGGTTATGGAACCCATCTCGATCCGGAAGTAGCGATGGTAAGAGCCTTAACCGAGGCGGCTCAAACTCGCGCAATTCTAATTTCAGGGGCAAGAGATGACATTTTTCATCAATACTATACGGTACTAAGATTACAGACAAATCGCGATGCTGAAGCTAGTATTATTGAGTCGAATCCGCCAACGGTAGATGCTAGAGAACGGAAATCTCAGGCGACTTCGACATTTGAGGAAGATATTGAGATTATCCTAAAAAAGCTGAAAAATTCCGGATTAAATCAGGTGATTGTATTGGATTTAAGTCCACCTGATTGGAATATTTTTGTAGTAAGAGTAATTGTTCCAGGATTAGAAGCATCTTTTCATACAACTTACAATCCGAAGCAGCGTGCGATCGCATTTGCAGAACGTCAGCTTTCCACTATGGTTAAACCTAAGGCTGAAGGTGTGCCTGTAGCCGAGACTCATCGCCCAGCCGGAGGAGCCGTTTAAGCTTAAATTATGAAAAAAATAGTCATATTTTTAGGGCCATCACTCCCCGTAGCGGAAGCTAAGGAAATTTTAGATGCTATCTATCTTCCTCCGGCAAAGCAATCGGACTTACTCAGTGCTGTAACCACATACAAACCCGATATTATTGGTCTAATTGATGGGGTTTTTCTCAGTTTACCCTCCGTATGGCACAAAGAAATTTTGTACGCCATTGAACAGGGCGTGGCGGTATATGGCGCTAGCAGTATGGGCGCTTTACGTGCTGCTGAAACGGATACCTTTGGGATGGTAGGCGTTGGCAAAATTTACCGAATGTACGCCAGTGAGGAGCTAATTGACGATGATGAAGTTGTTACAGTTCATGGGCCAGAAGATACGGGATATTGCCGTCTCTCAGAACCAATGGTGAATGTCCGCGCCACATTCTGCCATGCTAAAGATGAGGGAATTATCAATAGTAATGTGTGTGAGCAATTAACTGCGATCGCAAAATCGATTTACTTCCCAGAACGGACGTTTCCTGCCATCTTCCGCAAAGCAGCGGCGGCAGGTATATCGCCAGAAAAGTTAGACGAAATGGCGACTTTTGTCAAGACTAAATATGTAGATATCAAGCGTCAAGATGCGATTTTACTCCTAGAAACGCTACGAGATTTGCCTGATTCTTCGCCTCAAGTCAAGCCAAATTTTTCCCTGATTCGCAATCAATTTTTTAGTAACCTCTATCACCGCGATCGCACAGTCTTACGGAATGATATAACGGTTCCTTTGGGAGATATCGCAGGATATGCAGCGTTACATCTTCCTGATTTTGATGAAGTCAATTTACACGCAGCAAATCGAGCCTTAGTGCAGATTTTGGCTGAAATTTTGGGTGTTGAAGTATCTCAGGAGGCAGTGGATAAAGAAATCCGACGTTTTCGGAGTCAGCATAATATTTTTGAGGAGACAGCGTTTAGCAACTGGTTAACTGAAAATGACTTGACCCTAGAAGAATTTAATCAGTTGATGCTTGAGATGGCTCGATGCCGTTATTTACAGAATTGGCTGCTGAGGCGGAAAGGGAATGAGAGGAATACGAAGATTTTACTGGATGAATTACGATTGCAGAATCGTTATAAAGAGTGTGCGGATGCTGTAGCTGAAAGAGAAGGAATTATTCGAGAGTACTATCCTAATTTGATTGAAGAACATGCTGATAAAGTACCAATCTCGCAGTTAATGATAGAGCATTTACGCTCTACGGGATGTCAGGTCAGGTTACGCGATGATTGGGAGAAGGAAGCGGGTTTTCTAGATTTTGAATTGCTGAAGTTGGAATTGGTGCGATCGTATTTAGCGAGGAAGGCAGCGCAGGATGTCGATCCGGGTGCTTCAGAGGGGTAAACTTTTAAATTTAGAGCGACGAATAGCATTATTCATCGAGTTGATTTGCTCCGGATGAAACGATGGAGGCATTAAGCTATGGATGACATGATCCAGTCCATCGTGCATCACATCAGTGGGTAGTGCAGAGTGATCCAACCCCAGTGTATGCGCGATTTCGTGAGTGATGGTATTTGCAATTAAGTTAGACAATTGATTAACATTAAGACCCGCGCTGTAAGAAGCATGGAATATCTGGTCAAGGCGGACAATAGCACGAGCTGTAACTACTCCGGCTTGAAAACTGGCAATTCCGAGATAGTCAACGGGTTGATCGTCAGCGAATATATAGACATGAGTAAATTCCTCTCCCCATTCTTTTGGATCGGGGGGATCTGAGGTCAAAAATACCTTTACACTTCTAAATGCGCCATAGACTTTGGAGAAAGCATCGATGATGATGCCAATGATCGCTTCTTTATTTTCAGATGCCACATCTATGCCTGCCAGATCTACCCAAATACAACGGCGAATCTCGCTATCCTTCTCACTAAGAGTTTGTCCACAGGAAGGACAATACTCCCACTGAGACTGGATGTGCAAACGACATCCCCGACAACGGAGTTTTGGGGGTCTAGTGAGATTGATACGTTCCCAAATGGGGATTTTGAGCTTGCGAGTCGGTCTGGTTAGGTCTAGGCGATCGTACAGAGACATTTACTTAGAGCAGAAAATTTTTATCGTAATAATTTTTTCGTTTTAGCTAATTTCACCCAACCTGGATATTCAGTCATCAGTAGATCGTAAAGTTCTTGATCGGCAATAATTTCAGGGTCTTCCACGCTGAAGAAATCGGCATTATCTACATAGCGATTGCTCATATTGTCAAGTTCCTCCAGAAATGTAAAATCACTGGCAAATGCTTTAGATAACCAGCCAAACAATCCCTCTCCTTTCACATCTTTACGGGACTTCCCAATTGCCATAAATTGCCAGAAAATTGGCTCAAATGAAGACCACTTAACCTGTTGTTCTGTCTCTGAATTGTCAGCAGTTGCTCCATCAGTAACAAACATAACGTAGACAGGTTTATTTGATGCGACAGCTGACTTCCGACTTTCTCCTCTTCCCAGCGGAAAATAGAAGCTTCTAATCATCTTCATCACTTTACCGTAGTAAGTACCACCCTCTAGTGGATACTGATTCAGTACATTCGGAATAAAGTTTTTGAAATTAGCAAGTGTCATTTCACCTGCTTTATGAGCGTTAGCTCCGAATAGAAATATATCAATAGAACCATTATCATCAAACCAACATCCCAAAGCTAAAATTTTTTCGGCAAACCGTTGAATTTTACCTGATGAATAGAGAGATGCCATCGAACCAGAAATGTCAAGACAAAGCGCCACCTTAGCCTGGTGATTTGTCAAATTCGCTTTTTGTAGGGAAATATCTGCTTTCTTTGCAAGGTCGATAAGTTGTGGTGCTTCCTGCTCAATCTTTTTCAGCGAAATAGCCATCTTTCTTCCCTTCTATTAAATTTACATCTTACTTAAAGAGGACATTCATATAAATTTTGAATGCCCTCTTTGATTTCCGTTTTATTGTTGGCTTCCTTTTAGAGACTAACTAAGAAGCATACTGATCTACAAATTTCTGCAATCCAGCCTTATAGCCTTGCCCAACTGCTTGGAATCTCCACTCTCCATCTTTTTTGTAGAGTTTTCCAAACTCAATGGCTGTTTCTGTTGAAAAATCTTCCTCTAACTCATACTTAGCAACTTGTTTTTCTGTGGAACTGTCATAAATTCTGATAAACGAGTTTCTGACTTGACCAAAGTTTTGCTTTCTTTGCTCTGCTTCATGAATAGTTACAACAAAAACTATTTCTTGAACAGAAGCATCTACTTTACTCAAATCAATTTCAGCCGTCTCATCATCTCCTGCACCCTCTCCAGTTCTGCTATCTCCTAGATGCTTCACCGAACTATCGGGTGATTCTGGGTTGTTGTAGAATACGAAGTATTTCTCGCTAGGAATTTTTCCATTAGCTCCCAACATAAATACAGACGCATCTAAGTCAAACCCCGCACCTGTATCTGTCTGGTTAGTATCCCAACCTAAACCAATTCCGGCCTTTTTAAGACCAGGTGCTTCTTTTGAGAGATTAATCCGCTCACCTTTGCTTAGGTTAATCGACATGATTTCTACCTCTTTTTACAAAACAACTTCTATTCGGAATTAACATTCAGTTGATTTACTCAATCTCGTAGGGTTCATCCAGAGACTCAGGGAGTAATTAAGTATAGGATTTCAAAAGTTCTCCTAAACCATTAACGCTAATGCCGTTGCCAATGGCTGCCATTTTCCACTCATTATTATGCTTGTAGATTTCAGCCATAATCATCCCAGTCATGCCCATGTATTCAGTTCCCGATAGGTTATATCGAGCGAGTTCTTGATTATTAGAGACATTAACCAAGCGCACAAAAGCATTTTGAACCTGTCCAAAGTCTTGTTTACGAGCTACACAGTTGTAAATGTTCACTGTGAAAACAAGTTTCGTAATATCTGATGGTAGCCGAGACAAATCAATAATAATTTGCTCATCATCCCCATCACCGGCACCAGTGAGATTATCACCAAGATGAGTAATCGCTCCTGAGGAATGGCTCAAATTACCGAAATAAACTACGTTAGCTTGGTTAGTCCATTTGTCATTGCTATTCAAGCAAATAACTGATGCATCTAAATCGCAGTCTTGAGTATTGCTAAAAGCTCCAAAAATACCCCCACCGCCTCGTTTGCTGACATCCCAACCCAGTCCGCACATGAGCTTTGTAAGACCAGGTGCCTCTTTAGAAAGCGAAATGCGCTGTCCTTTTTGTAGGTTAATTCCCATGTGTTTTGCCTCTTAGCTGTAGCGATCAAGTAGTGCTTGTAAACCGCCCTGATAACCTGCACCAACGGCATTGAGACGCCATTCACCATCTTTACGGTATAGTTCAGCCATAATCAGTGCTGTCTCTATGGAGTAGTCTTCCACGAGGTCGTAGCGAACAGCTTCCTGTTTTGTTTGAGCATTGACGACACGCACGAACGCATTTTGCACTTGACCAAAATTTTGATTACGTTGCTGTGCTTCATGGATGGTTACAGTAACAACGATTTTTTGGACATCAGCAGGTACTTTTTTGAGGTTAATTTTGATCACCTCATCATCGCCCTCGCCTACACCCGTGAGGTTATCCCCAAGGTGCTGAAGCGATTTATCTGGATCAGGGCTAGTGAGGTTGTTGTAAAAAATGAAGTGAGAGTCAGAAATGAGTTTTTCATTAGCACCTAACATGAATACGGACGAATCAAGATCAAAGTCGGAACCTGTGTCTGTAGATTTAACGTCCCATCCAAGACCAATGAATACCTCTGAAAGACCTGGTGCCACTTTTTCAAGTGATACACGTTGTCCTTTTGCTAGTGAAACTGCCATTATTTAGCCTGCCTTCTGTTGTTCGTCAACCAGGAGTCCACCATATACGTTAGGCTTCCTCAAAGTTCTTGCCTTCGGTAATACTACTGAATTTTTGTCCTTAGGTCTCGCTCGAAGATCAGTAACATCACGGTTGAAGATCTAAAGATATTGCACTGGCTAGCTGAGCAACTATTTTGAGCAGCATTAATCGCGTCTACACAACCGAAGTCCGCCTGCGCGGGTTGAGAGCGATCGCACTTTGTCTCACTCAGAATCAGGAGAATCACTGCTAGATTCCAATCTTGAAGCGCAATCCTCTAACCAAGCCTCCAAATCCGCCTTAGTCGAAAAATCCAATAACGCCTCACCCAAGTCCTCGATTTGTGCGATCGCTAACGCCTGAATTTGCTCCTGTAACTCCGGCTCCATTTCACCAACTCGACGCGCAAGTTGCCGCAACACTAGGGATAAAGCCTCCTGCCTTCTTCCCTCCTCTAGCCCTTCCTGTCTTCCCCGTTGCAAACCTTCTTCCATCCAACTGGTGACTATCTGCATAACTTCCTCCTGCCTTGCTGGTTCGATCCTATCGAGTTCAGCTTGAAACCGTACCTGCTCCGTTTGACTCAACTTTAAGTAAGTGTCGATGAATCCAGAAATTAGCTGTATTTGGGCTGGATTTAATCCCAAGCTAGCCAGTAACCTCAAGCACTCTACCTTCACAACAGGGCGCTCTTGAGGCTCCATCTGCATTTTTGCCATTAAAGCACTGGCAACAGGATTGGGCAGGTTAACAAAATCTTGCCACTGGAGACGATTGAGCTGAATCACTCGATAGTGGAATTCCAACACCAAAAAATCGGAAAACTCAACCCGATACGAGTCCGGTTCTGGACGCCGAGGCGAGTCCTGGGAAAAAATAACAATCGGATAAACGGGCAAAGCATGAGTTTCGTGCAGACGAGCAAAATAGCGAAACATCCGCCGATTGAAGTCGCTTTGGGAGCTGGACTGGTGTTCGACATGAACCAAAAACTGAGAAGATTGTCCTCTAAACTGCGCTCTCATCACCAAATCGGCTTCGTACCTCTCCCCAGAGGTGACATCCGTGAACAGTTCCTTGTCCATTGGCACCAAGGAGTCACGCTCTACATACTCACTGACATCGGGGAAGAACAGTTCGAGGAACTCCACAAAGAAGGTAGAAAGGAGTTCTTTGAATAAACGATCGTGGTCAATCATGAAAAATGACACTGGCTTCTAGCCAAAAGAGTTAAGCTTGCTTGCAGCACAGCCCACACAATATACCCACTCAGTACAAACATCACTAAAATACCTAGCAGAAACATCTTCTTAGCCTATGAAGCCCAAACAGCTCGTCTTAACTCTCTTGACAACTACCGCTTTTCTAGGTGTTCTGCCACTGTCCCATTCCCTGACAGGCATCAACTCCAGCAGCGCTCAAACGCAGCCAAAATTTGTCACCTATACAGAACGCAATTTTTTCTCAATTCAACATCCCTCTGGCTGGGTTATAGATAAAAGTGCTACCAATTACACTACAATCTGGAGTCGCAAACCAACCGGCGCTGGAGGGGGGAAAGCTCCAGCCAACCTAATTAAAACGGACATTACCTTCCCTGAGGGTTCCCTAGAAACTGTAGTTAAAAGGGATATAGCTAGCAGTCAATCCTACAATGCCACAGTGAAACAACGCCGCAACCTAACCATTAATGGGCGGAATGCTGTTAGGGTGCACCTGACAGGTGGAGGATTTGACTTTCCCGACTCAATGCTCACTTTTGTTCGCTACAACAATAAGCAAACGGTCGTCATTTCTAGTTATTACACGGCTAGTAATTCTAGTTCTGCTGGCACAATTGAACGCATTCACGGGTCGTTTCGCCTTCTTAGGTAACAGCTACTACCTTAGGCGATCGCTCTTTCACAAAGAAGCAAACTGATCCGTTGCTTCAATTAAAGCACTACGAATCCCCGGTTCTGACATGGAATGTCCAGCATCCGGAACCACAATCAACTCCGCTTCAGGCCAAGCGCGATGCAGCTCCCAAGCCGATATCATCGGACAAACCACATCGTAGCGTCCCTGGACAATCACACCTGGAATATGACGAATGCGATCGACATTTTTTAAGAGCTGATCTTCTGGTTCAAAAAAGCCTTTATTAACGAAATAATGACACTCAATTCGGGCAAAAGCATCGGCAAAATTGTTTTGACCAAACCGTTGCATTAGCCCAGGGTCTTGCAATAGTTTACTGGTACTTGCCTCCCAAACTGACCACGCACGAGCAGCTTCTAAGCGTGTTTCCAAATCTGGACTCGTCAATCGTTTGTAGTAGGCTCCCATAAAATCGTGACGTTCTTCTTCGGGAATCGGTTTAACATATTCCTCCCAAGCATCGGGGAAGATATAACTCGTTCCTTCCTGATAAAACCAGAGAAGTTCTTTCTGCCTGAGCATGAAAATACCGCGCAGAATCAATCCCTTGCAACGTTCCGGATGAGTCTCGCTGTACGCTAAGGACAGAGTACTGCCCCAACTCCCCCCAAACACCACCCACTGCTCAATTCCTAGTTTCACTCGCAGTTTTTCGATATCGTTGACCAAATCCCAAGTCGTGTTTTCTTGTAGTTCCGCATGAGGGCTACTTTTCCCACAACCCCGTTGGTCAAATATCACAATGCGCCATTTTGTTGGGTCGAAGTATTGGCGATATTCCGGTATACTCCCACCCCCTGGCCCCCCGTGTAACACGACAACGGGCTTTCCGTCAGGATTCCCCGACTCTTCAAAATAAATCGTATGCAGGCCGGACACGGCTAGGGTTGCCTGATGATAGGGTTCAATAGGGGGATAGAGTTCTCGCATGGTTCCGGTAACTGACTGACCCTTGCAGTGGTGAGTATTGAGATCATCGCTGTTCTCATTAAATCACTACCCATCGCCACTCTCTCATCCCAATAAACTTGGTTAACTTTTCCTGCTAACCTGTAAACCGTTCCCCTTGCTCCGTCTCGCTCATGTCAGATATCAATCAATTGATTACTCAAGTCTATGGTGAAGCGCAACGCGAATCTTTTCCCATCGATGAACCGGTTTATCAAGCAGCAGGATTAGACCCCAAAATGCCTATTCTCTATGGAGGCAATTTAGAAAGTCCCTTGTGCTTTTTTGCTCGTGATTTAGGAAAAGATGAAGTTCTAGTCCAACAACCCCTCTATGGTGCAGCAGGTCGGCTCGTTCGACAAGGTATCTATCGCACTCTGTTTCACAAAGAGCCAACTCGTAGCACAGACTTATCGGAAGTTCTGGAACACGTTCTGCTTACGAACACGGTTCCATACAAACCACCCGGTAACAAAGCCTATTCGGAAATTGTTAAAAAGCGATTTCGCCCTTTCCTGGAACAATTGCTGATACTGCACTGGCAAGGAAGTTGGATTATTACCTTAGGGAACGAAGCCTTTAAATGGTTTTCACCTTATGCCTCCAAAGGCGAAGCAGCCCAGTTTTTTGCAGGGAGCGATCGCTATACATCCAGTCTTCTCATCACCCTGACCGCCCAAGACGAACAAGGCAAGCGACATGAACGCTCAGTCACGATTTTACCACTCCCTCACCCCTCGCCACTGAACCAAAAATACTATGCCCAATTCCCCCCATTGCTTCAGCAGCGTCTAACCTCCATTTTCTCTTAAAATAGACTTTAAGAGCATCCTGCTCAAGGAAGTTCTCGATATAGTTTAGAGTTCAAGATCATACTTTTTTCTCAAGAGCATTGGTAACAGGTCTCATCTGGCTCCCCTGATGAACTGGAACTCATAGGAGGAGGTTATAGGGATCTGGATGTATAGCAAGCCCAAGAATTTTAATGAACAAACCTTTAGATACGGCCCTATCCTTAGAAATTGCTGCCAACATCAAAAGCAAAGCCAAAGAGAGTTTTGATAATGCTTTCAGAGCTACAAAATTGCTCAAAGAATCGATGTATGTCCAAGGATTTTTAGTCAAACCCGGAAAGCCATACAAACCCATTGAACATGGTTGGCTTGAGCTTGAAGATCGTCTGGTTGATCCCACACTACCCTACTTAGATAAGACAGAGCAAGAATTCTACTACTTTCCAGTACAACGCCTGAGTGTTAAACAACTTTTAGCTGCCGTTGAAGAAGCCAAAGAAGATTATCCAGACGATCCGCCGCTCCCGGTTTATGGGGATGCGCCCTATGAATACTACGGGGACGTTATGTTAGGCGGAAAAGACTATCAAACGGCTTATGCACAAGCTTTGGCGAAGTGTAAAGAGTTGAATCGACCTAAAAGTAATGAAATGAATTAGTAAGTCGTTCCACGCTTAGGCAAGCACTATCCTTAGTGTTAAAACTCTTGTGGGATGGACATCAGGCCCGTCCTCTTCAGGCAAGTTAAATGTGCAATAACTTATTCATTTCATTTCCGTTTGTCTCGGAATTAACTAAATTTAGAGTCTAAAAACTCTGCGTTCCTCGGCGTAAACCTCTGCGTTAAGAAAATACAATATTGGGGTATCAAGGGGTTCCATATCCTTTCTTAGTTATCACCGCACCTTGAGCGATCGCAAGCGATTTAAAGCAGCAGCCAGTTCAAAGCGACGAAATAAAACTAAATCCCCTTCCGGCAAATGACTGAGAATATCTAATCCTTGTGTCTCAATATCTGCCATCACCTGATTGAGAACCTCTGGCAGTGAACAACGCCCATCAATATATTGCTCCTTCGCGTAAACAATAGCAGACGCGATCGCTCTCAATTGCCCTCTCTCCACAATTTGCTCAACTGCCGCTAAATCAATCTCCTCACTCCCAAATACCACCTCATCGACATCCCGGACTTTCAACTTGACATCGCGCTGACCGCGACTGGGGTCGATACTTTCAGGTACGGGAATGCGGGATGTAATTTGCCCGAACTTTTCGCCACCTTCGGGGGTACGTTCTGTTTGGTATTGCTGTGCGATCGCCTTGGCTTTTGCCGTAACATCATAGGGCTGGAAGTTTTCCATCGCAATCACCGTATCCGCCACATCAAAGTAATCGCCACTACCGCCCATCACTAAAATCGTGGACACACCATAATCGGTATAGAGTTGTCGTATCTTGTCGATTAAGGGTGTAATCGGTTCTTGATCTTTGGCAATCAACTGCTGCATTCTGCGATCGCGAATCATAAAGTTAGTCGCCGCCGTGTCTTCATCTACCAGCAGTAACGTTGCCCCCGCTTCCAACGTTTCCATAATATTTGCCGCTTGTGAAGTACTCCCACTGGCGTTGGTGGTGGAAAATTGACGGGTAGAGCGACCTTGAGGTAACTGGTTAATAAACGGCGAAATATCTACACCGACAATACTCCGTCCATCCTCCGCCCGAATCTTCATCGCCGCCGGATCAGTCACCACTCGTTCCCGTCCATCTTCCGGGATGTGGTTGTAAACCCCTAATTCAATCGCTCGCAGTAAGGTAGACTTGCCATGATAGCCACCGCCGACAATCAGGGTAATCCCCGCAGGAATGCCCATTCCCGTGATTAAACCCCGATTGGGACAGGTGAATTCCACTCGCAAGGTTTCCGGGGAATGGAAGGGGACAGCATCCGTGAGTAAAGGGCGTTCATCCACCCCACTGCGTCGCGGAAGCATCGCCCCATCGGGAATAAAGGCAACGAGTCCTCGTTGTGGCAATTGTTGACGCAACCAGTCGGCATCCTCGACGGTTTCCACCTGTTGCTGAATTTGGTTTGGATTTAGACAATGATACTTGAGCGCTTTGTCAACAATTTCGGGAATATCTTCACAAAGCATTTCCACCGCTTGACGCCCCAAGATACTACGTCCCCGTGCGGGTAAGCCAACTACAAAGCGAACTTCGAGGAATTCATGGGTAACAAAGGCGGAAGTGCGATCGAGTACGGATTGTCCCACCTGAACAATAGCAATCAATCCACTCTTCCCAGTCCCCCGCCGACTGCTGAGTTCCTGTGCGGCTTTGTCAAACTCACGAGTGAGGTAATCTCGGAGGGCGATTTCTCGGCTGCGGGTTTGGTAGAGATGAGGAGGGAAACCCGCAAAGGACTGAGGGAGTTGCACTCGCAATTGGCTGGGACTGGCGAAGGGATCACCTTGGACGCGATCGATAATCAGGGTAAAGTCGGGAAATCTGTAGCGTCCTTTAATATCTCTATAGGCTTTGTAGCTCTTGTTGTCGAGTTGTAAAAGCAGTTGCCGCAGAGTTTCTCGATTAGTCATAGCTATGGATTATGGGTCACAGGTAACTAAAAACTGACCCTGATTAGTGCAAGTGGGAAAGCGTTTATTTAGAAGCGTCGAAACGTTGATTAAATGGATTTTGCTGTAACACTGCACAGCTTGACGGAACCATTTTTGCCGGGGCGGCTGAGTTGGCGTTGGGTCGGTTATACGATTTTAAGTCGAGCGAAGCATTCTGATAACGACTCACCACAGCGTAAGCTCCTCGCACTGTCTTAGCGGGTCGAACGACAACCACTCGTCCTTGAGTCAAACGAAATGTATATAAAAGCTGCTCTAAAAAAATTCCGCCTAGTTGGATATCTGGATTCTTCGAGCCAATTTTCGGAGATTGCTTTGCCGTCTTTACATTAATCGCTGTACCCGTAATGGTATTGCCTTTAACAGTACCCTCAACACATTGTCGTTCCCAGTAGTCTAATCCTTCAGGTGGGTCTGCTTGTCCTTGGGTGGTGAAGATTCCAACCACGCGATTTCCGCTTTTACGAAAATTGAAGCATGACTGAGCATCGGCATATGTGAAACACAGACGGTGTGTTCCGTTGGGTAAATTAGCAACCGTCGTCTGTTGAGCTGATACTGAATTCAGGAAAATGCCTGCGATTAGATAAGTTGCTGTTGTGGGGAAGAGAATGGAACAAAAAAAAGTTTTTAACATGGTATTTGTTAAAATGATGAACCCGGTTGCTTAAGAAATTCGGCTTCTTCTGGAGTACTTTCTCGACCTAAAATCTCATTGCGATGGGGAAAACGCCCAAAACGTTCAATGACTTTGAAGTGACGGTGGGCATAATCGACACTACTTACACATTCCGGCTCATCTTTCAACGTTGAGAACAATTCTAAACACTGATGCTGATGGGTTAGGTTCTCGCTGTGTTCAAAGGGTAAGTAGATGAACTGTCGCTGTATGGGCAGTAATTCTTTGTCGAAGTCGTTGGCAACCGCATGTTTGGCGTAAGCAAGCGCTTGGGAGTCAGTCGCGAAGGCTTGGGGTTGTCCGCGAAACAGGTTGCGAGGGAATTGATCGAGCAGAATAATCAGTGCTAGACAGGCTTGAGGTGATGCCTTCCAGGAGTCCAGTTCACCCGCCGCTGCTTGTTGATAAGTGGGGAAAAAGCGCGATCGCACCTCTTCATCGAATTCTGGGTTCTTGATAAACCAGATTTTTCGGGATTTGCCATAACCTGCCGCATCCGGTTGCCCAAACCAAAAGTCTAAAATTTCCTGGGCTGGCGATAAATGCAGGGGCTGTGACATTCAGGTGCGGCAAGAGAACCGTGAGGTAAGGTTGACAAGAGAGCACAACCATCCGGACGTTGACCGATTATAAGCCCAATTCAATCAGCTTATGGGGTTCAGCCCGGATGGGGGCTACTCAAGGGTGAGTGTTGAGCCAGAGTGGGTATCACTCAAGCCTCAGACTGGGAAACTAGCCATCCGTTCCGAGGAGTTCTGCGATCGCCTGCCGTTCGGCGGGTTCTTGGGAGGGCAGAGTCCGACGAGTGTCGGTAATCAACCAATCCAAGGCGGCTGCCTGAACGTCAATGGTGGCACCTGTCTTGTCCACGCAATAACGACCAAACACCAGCTTATCAACCAAGCGCACTCCAGCTCCCAGACGGGAGTATTCAAAAATCACGCTGTTATCAACGGTTGCCCCGCTACAAATCCAGCAATTGGGGCCAATCATCGTGGGGCCAATAATCTTCGCCCCATCTTCGATATGAGTCATGCCACCAATATAAACCGGGCCTTGGATATCAACCTTGTCCCAATTAACGGCCACATTCAATCCGGCGTAGATGCCTGGAAACACTTCTTTGCCTGGAATCTGCACGTTCTTGATATCGCCCCGGAGGACACTGCGAATGGCGTGCCAGTAGTCGGGAACTTTGCCGATATCTACCCACTCAAAATCCATAGGCACCGCATAAAACGGAGCGCCCATTTCCACTAACTTCGGAAATAGCTCACCACCAATGTCATATTCTTGACCAGATGGTATATAATCTAAAACTTCTGGCTCAAAAATATAGATGCCAGTGTTGATATTGGTACTGAGCGCTTCCTCCACGGAGGGCTTTTCCTGAAAAGCTTTAACCCGACCGGTTTCGTCCGTAACAACGACACCGTAGCTAGGAACCTGCTCTAGGGGCACAGATTTTGTGACGATGGTAGCAATTGCACCTTTTTCTTTGTGCCACTTTACCGCTGCCGTCAAGTCGAGGTCAATCAGGGCATCGCCACACAGAACCACAAACGTATCATCAAAAAAGGGATAAAAGTCATGGATACGCCGCATTCCGCCAGCCGATCCGAGGGCTTCTCCAACCAGTTGCCCATCTACAATGCGACCCTCAAAGGAGTAGGCAATCTGGACGCCGAAGCGTTGTCCATCACGGAAATAACTTTCAATTTCGTTCGCTAGATGACTGACGTTAACGACAACTTGGTCACAGCCATGCCGTCGTAGCAGTTCTAGTAAAAATTCCATCACTGGTTTTTGCAGGATGGGAATCAGGGGTTTGGGAATGGTATAGGTGATGGGGCGAACCCGTGTTCCCTTACCAGCCGCTAGAATCATGGCTTTCATGAATTTTTCTTCCTCAACCTAGGCGACAAATATTTGGTGAAAGTGAATTGAGTCTGATTTTAACGAGTCTGTGGAATTAAGCATGGGACTTTTGTCTGTAGACTTCTTCCGATTGACTCGAAAAAATGACAGCGATCAGTTAACAAAACGATAGACTATCCATACGCTTACCGACTATCGGCAGAAAATTAAAGGTACGGACCCACCTAGGGAAGCATCTGAAAGTCCACGTTCTCGGCTGCAAAAGGCCAAACTGACAACCCTGTTCCTTCTAAAAATAGGAAGTTGACAGGCTTTTGAACTCAATGTCACCGAGTTTACTTCCACCGTACTCTCTCCAAGAAAGTGACGGCAACTGGTAAATGTATACTTTTAGGAAACAGAAAACAAATTTTCCTGCAAAGTACAGCTTGCTCAAGCTTTCAACCCTGACTGACAAGGGGATTGGACATTGGGGAATTAGAGATTGGAATGGGAGGAGACAACCAAGAGGGTATAGACTGAGGAAACAAGGGAGCAAATATTCTTCCTAGCCGCCTATTGTGCCTAGTTCCCACTACCGAGTCCCGACTCTTCACTCCCTACTCCTCAATCTCCAATCTCCAGTCCCCATTACAACACCCTGCTTACGTCAGCGCACGGATTTTTAAGTCTTGGTAAAACTCCTCTTGGTGTAACTCTACCTTGGACTGAGCCGACAAGAGTAGTAGTGCCCAGAAGACTCCGACCCGATCGCTGGTTTTTACTTCAGTTGCCTCAACGGATGCTGCGTGGGTAGTCAAGCTATCCCCAAGGGAATCGGCTCGATCCGACGTGGCTGGTGACAACGTCCACCACTCTAACAGTTGTTCTAAATTTAGCCAATCTTTTCCTGCCGAAAGTTCTTGCCAATGCTGGGAGATAAAGCCTTCGAGATGCATGGCGAGTTCGGTGAGATTTTCATCGTGAGCCAGATGCGCGATCGCTTTAGCGGCCTGACTTCGAGATTGAGGACGGGGACGAAGCGCACGAGAGCGCACAGGAGAGTCCCCATCCCCTAGCTGTGCCGCCATCTGCTGCAATTGCTCAATCAGCTCAGAGAGTGTCACCGGGCGTCTCTTGAGAGGCGGGGCGGCTCTGCGGCGGCGCAGATGACGTTCCAGATGGAGGGGCAATCGCGCTTCTGCTGAGGTGTCGATCTCCTCCTGGAGTTCGGTGAGGTCTATCTCATCCGGCTCTTCTAAACGCCTTAAGGTATCGGCTTTGAGTAAAACCAGCATGGATGCCCACAAAAAAGCTTGCCCGGACTGGGATAAATCAGCATCACGGCGTCCCTTGTCCGCCTCATTTCCGAGTGCCAGAGTACTTAAATAGCGGTCAATCACCTCTATCACTTGCACATCCCAAGGGTCAATTTCTCCTCGCTGTGCTAAATCAATGAGAAGAGCGATCGCTTCACTAGCTGGTGTTCCAGTCATGGCGCACTGCCGTTAGAGGGTTGAAGGTTGAAAGGAAGGTTGAAAGTTGAAAGTTGTGACAAAGTTGAAGGTTGTTAGGCAAAGTAAAAGCCGTAACCTGGGTTGTCAGGTTAAAAGGTTGAAGGTTGTCAGGCAAAGCACAAGCCGTAACCTGGGTTGGAGATTGACAAGACAACTCCATAACGTGCTAACCTACCAACCGACTCAGCTTCAACCTGCAACTTCTTCTGTAAAGGCTTTAGAAGGGGATAGAGCGGGTAACTCTAGCTGTTCGATCTCTGCCTTGTAGCGTTCCACGTCTTGCTCCAATTTTTCAATTTGCTCTTCTTTGGAACGAATCTGGCGTTTGGCTTTAAAGGACTGTAGCTGCTGTTGTAACCTTGTCCAGATGCTGAACAGCCAAGCCAAGATAGCGCCTAGCCCCATAGCCAAAATGAGTTCAATCGCAATCGGGGCTTGAACCTGAACACCATTAACAATGCGAATCACAGCCGGCTCGGTATTTTCCAAACTAAATAAAACCAACGCCAAGCACAGAGCAAAAATAATCAAAAAATTAATCTGTCGCATTAGCTGAATCCTTAGATCTTCAGTCGTTTGCTAATTTTACAAGAGGGAAAATGAAGAATCCGTCCTCTTGACCGCTTTAACTGGGGAATTTTAACTTGTTTTTCACGTTAACGAGAAGTCCCAGGAGTAACCGCCTTGAAATAGCTTGTCGCCCTGTCCAGAGGTGATCAGCAGATTTTACAAGCCAGCCCTGAATCTTTGATTCAGCATAGGCAGCGCAGTTCCCCCACTCCCCATGCTCACTAAAGCTCCGGCCACTCCTTTACTCCTCAGCTTGCACGGGACTAGAGGGTTCAGGGGTAATCGTGTCAGTGCTGACGGCTTGGGGCGGGTGCATTAAGCGAATTGCATCAAGCGTGCCCTTAAGGGTTCCAGCAATAGGAACTGCAACAATAACGCCCAACACACCAGCGATCTGAACTCCTACTAATAAAGCAATGAAAATCATAATAGGATTTAGTCCAATAAATTCACCCATTAATCTAGGAGCTAGGATATTGTCTTTGATTTGCTGCATGACAACAGCGGCTATAGCGACACGAATCCCTAACCAAAAGCTGTTGAGCATGACTAAAATCGTGACCAAACCAATACCCAAAGTGGCACCGATAAAAGGAATGAATTCAGCGACGCCAATGAGCAGTGCAAAAAGCAGAGCAAAGGGAACCCTTAAGACCAAAAAAATTGGAGTTAGGGTAGCGACCATAAATAATCCTAGGAGGATTTGGCTGATAAAAAAATTCTGAAAATTCAGCCGCAGGGATTCGCTAAAAGGTACCCCTATTTTAGGGGGGAGTAAATTGACAAAACCTCGCCAGAGCCTTGCGCCATACAGCAGCATATAAAAGGCCAAAACGATGACTAAGATAGTATCGAAAAGTCCTGATAGAGTTCCTAGCGCAAATCCAACGGCTTGAGTTGCCAGTACTTGAACTTCACTTTCGATGCGAGTATTGAGGCGATTGCTAATGGCTTTAAGGTTGAGCGGCAAACGGCGTGCTCTTGCCCAAGTTTCTAACTTGTCGAGATTATCATTACTCGTTTCTAACCAAGCTGGGATATTGTTTAACAATTGGGTAAATTGGTCTATCACAATAGGCACTAAGGTGATTCCCAGAATAACTAAGAGTGCCAACGTGAAAAGTAAAACAACAATTACCGCCTGAGAGCGACTCCGGTAAAATCGCGATATAAAGCGGACAGGGTAGTTGAGCAGAAAAGCGAGAATGGCTGAAATGGTCAGCAACGCGATTAGGTGCTCAAAATAGCGAAAGACTTGGGACAAAATCCAGAGATTGAGTGCCACAAGTGGGCCTGAGAGAGCAAAAAACAGGAGGCGTTGCACGTAAGTCCAACGGTGCAGGGGAAATAGATGGGGATAGCGACTCATTGATGTAAAATTTTATAACCAAACCTTGTTTTAAGTAAGCGGCAGAAAAAACAATCCCAGAAAAGGTAAAGATGGACACAAGGGTAGCGAATTTGTATTTGTAAAGGAAGTACACCTGCTAAGGATTGAGTAAGACAGATGCTAGACGGCCTCCATTTGAACAGTTTCAAATCTAGTTTGACCCAGCACTGATTACAAGGGTAGGGCAGTTTTACCCGAACCCAAACTTTCTTGGAACACATTTAGTATCGTCAATCACGCTTGATTGAGGTTATTTCGTAGTGTTTGCTCCTGGCGCTTCACCTCTGCCAAAAGCTCAGCATTTTGTAAAATAACACCAGCTTGATTATTGAATATTTGCATATATTTTTCATCACTTTCATCAAAACTCATTCGGAAATGTTCCGGTGCTTCAATCCCATTCGTGGCTGGGTCGTAGTCAGGAAATTCACCGGGTTTCTTCTTATTCACTAACTGAGTGACACCAATCAAATCGCCATCAGGACTAAAAACAGGCATACACAACAAACTATAGGTGCGATAACCACTTTTTTGATCGGTTTTCCTAGCCGTTTCTGAATCTGGACGACCATACAGGTCAAAGGGAATATTAAGCGGTTTACCCGATTCTGCAACTTTACCGGCATAACCTTCTCCTATCCGCACTCGCAGTTCTTTTTCGGAACCATCTTCAAAGGGAATTTTTGTCCACAATTCCCCAGCTTTGTCATCGATCAACCATAAGGTGCTACGGTCAGCATTCATCAGTTTCTTGGCGGCTTCCATCACCCGCTGGAGAATTTCGTTAAGTTCCAAACTACTCTGACTGACAGAACGGGTCGCAGCCATGAGTGCTGCCGCTACTCGTTGAGCTCGGGTTGTTTTGTGATAGGAACGGAAGCTTTCTAGTATCATTTGAATCAAAGGAGCGTCTTCCGCAAACTTTTGTTCATCAGCTTTGGTAAAGCCCTGTTGATCCACTTTTTCGGCTAAGGAAGCTGTACGGTGATATCCCGGTTTTAATTTGTTGAGTAACTGGACAACCGCCACTAAATCACCTTGCTCGTTTAACAAGGGCAAGGCCAACATTGTATAAGTACGATATCCATTTTTCTTGTCTTGTTCTTTAGCTGTAATTGAGCGCGAATCGTCATAAAAATCGAAGGGAATATTGACGAGTTGCTTGCAAGATGCCACATGACCCACAATTCCTTTATCCGCAGGAATCCGAATTTCTAAAGAGCGTTCGCCTTCATCATCTTCTTCCGCGAGAATCGACCACAATTCATTTTTCTCTTCATCTAATAAGAAAATTGCGGTTCTATCAGCTCTCAGGGATTTCCCCATTTTTATGGTCATTGAGCGCAAAGTTGCATCAAGAACGTCATCAAATCCTTCATTTTCCATGACTTTACTAAGCATGGATAGGGTTTGACTGACTACATTTTCTTTGTGAGTTTTTACCTCTTCCTTGACCCTCTCAAACTTCTTGGCATTTTGCAGCGCAACCCCGGCTTGAGCGTTGAATATTTCCATATATTTCTGGCTGTTGGCATCAAAGCTTGCCTTAAAGCATTCTGGTGCTTTTGGCCAATCAGCAGGGTCGTAGTCAGGAAACTCACCGGGTTTCTTTTTATTTACTAATTGAGTAACACCCAACAGTTCACCATCTGGACTAAAAACCGACATACAGAGTAAGCTACAAGTTCGATAACCCGTCTGTTGATCTGTTTTTTTCGCGGTTCCACAATCGGGGTGATCGTAAAGATCGAAGGCAATATTTAGCGGTTCACCGGTTGCGGCAACTTTACCGGCATAACCTTGTCCAACCTGTACCCGCAGCTCCCTCACGGAGCCATCTTCAAAAGGTATTTTTGTCCACAACTCATTAGCCTCGCGATCTAGCAGCCATAGAGTACTTCTATCGGCATTCATGAGTTTTTTGGCGGCATCCATTACTCGTCCTAGGATTTCATCCGAATCCAAACTTTCAGAGAGGTAACGTGTTGCTTTCGTGAGCGCTTCTGCGGCGTGTAGCTTTTGGGTGAGTTTATAACAATCTTGACATCGCTCTAAAACACGTCGGATTGAAGGAGCATAATCCTCAAACTGTTTTTGATCAGCGGTGGTGAATCCTAGTTTGTCAATTCTTTCTGAAAGGGGAGCGGCGGGATTATTGATAGGCTTCAATTTGTTCAGTAACTGAACGGCCGCGACCAAATCTCCCTGTTCATTTAAGATAGGGAGCAGCAATTCATTATAGGTATGGTAACCATTTCCTGCGCCTCGCTTATCATAGGTGCTATCTGTATCCTCACAAAAATTAAAAGGCGTACTTACCAATTTTTTGAAATTAATGACCCGCCCTTCTGTCTCTTTGCTGGCTATAATTTCAATTTCCGGGTATCGACTGCTACCCTCCCTGGCAATAATTGACCATAGTTCTTTTTGGTCTTCATCGACAAATAAAATAGTGGTGCGGTCTACACTCACTAATTCACAGATTTTAAGAGTAATGGAACCTAAAATATCATGAAGGAGTTCATCAAATCCTTTCCCCTTCATCATACTGAGCATCGATAACAATCGTTGTTCTTGCTTGGTGACCAGTTGCATAAATTCGGCATGTAAGTCTACCAAGGCTTTTTTCACCAAGCTGAGATTAAATACAGAGGCATAAATACGATTACAAACTCTTAATTTTCCTTCTCGCTTGACAACTAACCCGGACAATCGCAATTCCAAGTGATCGGGACTGCCGGTGGCTTCTATTTCACCGTGTTCCAAAATTTGCTGATAGAGATCGAGTAGCGCACGGCTACGCTGCCCAATTCGCAGCAGGCGATCGCGGATCGTCTTAAGATGAGGGGGTTCATCCATCGCTTCCCAATTGTCAATAATCCGCGAGCGCACTAAATTTTCTACCCATAGTTCCTCGCCACCGATGGGTATAGGAGATTCCGAGGTAACAATGAAGTGGCAAAGTTTTTGCGTGAGAAACGGTTGTCCTCCTGTCCAATCCAATACCGCTTTCAACACGGCTTGGGGATAGTGAGATTTCAGGGCTAAGCCTTCAGCTAAAGGCTGTGCTTCTTCTAATTCAAAACCCTGCAATTCAATCGCCTGTCCCAAATTAAACGGGGTGCGAATTTTGTTTTGAATCAAATCTGAAGGGGTAGCAACTCCCAATAGGGCAAATGTTAGCCGATCATACTCAATGCAAGCCCGGATAAAGGCAAAAAAATCATCTGTTTTGAAATTTAAGCTGAGCGTATTATCGATTTCGTCTATAAAAATGACGATTTTTTGGCTGACGGAAGGCAGCAGCACCTGTTCGATAAACTCACTTAGGCGTTGCACCGGAGGCAGGTATTCGCGATCGCGCAACCAAGTGCGATCATTAACCTTGTCTAATAAATTAAATCCTCTCACCAGACTTCTGATCACCCCGTTGTACCACTTATCAGCGGTAATATCCTGGCTACCAATTTTCGTCAAATCAATCGCTGCACAGGCAAATCCTTCGGCTTGCAGTTTTTGCATGGTTCGTACCCGCAAGCTGGTTTTCCCCATCTGTCGTGAGTTGAGAACATAACAAAATTCCCCAGCCTTTAACCCTTCATAAAGTTCAAAATCGGCTTGTCGCACGACATAGCTAGGAGCATCCAATGGCAAATGCCCTCCAACTTTGTAGTGATAATCTGGATTTGGCGTTTTACTTAGGGTATGTTTCTGAGTCGAAAATACAGTATCCTCAATCATGGATGCTATCCCCTTGTTGTATTTGTGCCATAAATTCATTTGGGTTTGAGGTGAGTTTTCGCCAGACAACTGGCTGGTGGCAGCACCATCAGCGACTCACAAAAGTCATTCCAGTCATTGCCGCCACAAACATCCAGCCCGCCCAAAATCAGCCGGAGACTCAGCCCCAAATTGTGCCAATCGTCTAGCCGACAGCCAGCGCCATTGCCTAACTCACCGTACTGGCCAAAATCTAGCGCCCAGCTTGGGAGAGCTGCTATTGTAAATACACCCATGCCCCTACTCCTATCAAAGCGCCTATTCCCGCTCCCGGCAAAATCTTGTGAACGACTCTCAAGGGTAAGAAAAAGCTCCAAAACTTTGACAAGGCAATTTTCCTTAAGTTGTCGCTAACCGTTCATAAAAATATTGACGATACAAATCAAATCGAGGCGTAACATAATTTCCTTGTAAGTGTACCAAACCCAAACTGTGTAACTTAAACGCCAGCACGGACTCTAATTCCACAGGTGCATGAGTCGTCACAACTTTAGTAAATGCGGCGGCTAACTCCGGATGCTGCTGGAGATGCCACAAATGTCGGCGCAGATGGTCGCCATAAAGTCCCGCTTCTGTGGGGGCTAGGGTTAATAATTGATCGAGGGTAAGTTGTCCCGTCGCCATATGGTAAAGTGCGACCCGGACTAAATAAGGATGCCCACCGACAATAGACATGAGTTGCTCCACCTGAGAGGAATTCCAATTTAGACCGTGCCGCTGGGTCAAATCTTGCACCTGCTCAGGTATAAATTCCGGTAATTCAATCGGCAAACCCACATTAAATGGTGATTGATTCACATTCAACGGAACATAAACTTCCGTCGAGTGCACCACAACCAATCGGAGTTTTTCCCACAAGTCGCCATCACCATACCCAGCTTCTTCATACCAAGCTCGCAGTAAGCCAAAAAAATCATCAGCAATGGTTGGGTATTGAAAAACGCGATCAACTTCATCTAAACCCAATACCAGGGGACTATCGGTTTCTGGTAATAGGCAATCTTGAAAGTAATCCGTACAATTATCCTTACTTCCATAAGTATCCGTCCAATAATCCTCAACCTGATGAGGTAAACGGAGCTTGCGAGTAATCCTGGCACAGAACCACTGTAAGAGTTGATTCAAACTGCTGAAAACTTCTGCATCAGCATGTTGAAAAGAGAGGGGGACTGTGCGATATCCCTGCTCTTTGGCATGATATAAAATTCTCGCCATCAAAGACGTTTTGCCCATTTGTCTGGGCGCTTTAATCCGAATTAAAGCCCCTGGATGTAGAATTTCCTTATAACAGAGAGCTTCATAAGGAACTCGCTCTACATAAAAAGCAGAAGCGAGGCGCACTTGACCACTGGGTAACTCTGGTTCTGCCACAGGGAGCGGCGGACTATCAAGGGCAATCGTAGAAGAGTTGAGAGGGGTTGAGATTGATCGTGTTACACTTTCTCCATCTCCAAATTTTTCTTTCGCCCACTCACTTTTTTTCTCGAAATCTCCGGTTCCACCCTCTCCCTCTGTCAACAAATTCAGGATTTCTTGAATCAGTTTTGGAGTATCAGCAGGCGATTTCCATTCACGCTGCCCAATGCCCTGAAGGTAGCTACGTAGGTCATGATTCAAGGGCGCATTGAGGGAACAATTAACACGAATCGCTAGTACCAGAGGCTTGTGGTTTGGGCGGGAATCACGCAACTCTTTAGCCCGCCGCAACTTCTCAATCGCCATCTCACTCACGGCAGATTGAGGAGACAATAGCAACAAAAAATAGTCACACAACTTCAATTCTGTATCGATTTGAGCGATCCAATCTTCTTCCCAAGTGGGTAAATCTCTGCTAGTTGACCCTACAGTTGCCCTAAAGGTTTGGTGTTTAGCAGCCTGAACCGCTTCACACAACTGCAAGGCAAGTGTCAAGTCTGGCTCTTGTGCCCAATGCGAGATTAAAACTCTCTGTTTTGTCTCTACTTCTTCGACTTGCAAGGACTGTTTCTTGATAGCCCGCTCTAGCGCGCCTCGAAACATTTTTTTGCTAACTCTTTCCTCTAATACGTTTGACAGCTTTTTCCATAATCTATAACCAACGTATCTTTCTACATACTCAGGATTGAGAGGATAAATTTCCTCATAAGTCAAGTCTTCGTAAGACCCAAGGAATACTGTCCTCTCTAAGTCATTTAAATGTTTTCCTGTTTTGGCGTAAACTAATTTATCGGCAAACTCTAGTGCGTCTTCAGCTTTCATTGTTCTTTGTAAAATTAGGATTTTTTTTTAATCAATAACCAGAAATTTGATTTAAGGAATCAATTCATACTAAAGCTGACTGTTCAAGGCTAGGGTTTCATTTTCTATTTCGGTTGAGACATAGATCGCTCAGATTGTTGATATCGATCACAACTGTTATAAATCCTTAATTGTTAAGATCAGATTGAGTGCCTTGTATTTCGCCTCAAGTCTTCACTAAGTTTAAAGGGCATTTTGACGAGCGGCTTCTCTATTACCCTTGACTCCTTTTCCCAAAAATTCTGATTTAAGGGTAAAAACGTTTTGCTAAAAATTATACTACTCTAACTTTAAGCTTAAGTAGATAATCTGGCTTATTATTGAGCTTAATCACCAAATTTCATCGTTTTTTATGAGGTTTCATGAGGTTTACTGAGTTTTTGCTTTATTTAAGATTTCCCCCTTTCCATATCTCCATTAATATCCAATAAAATTATGAGGTTTCTTGATTCCTAATTACTAGAATTTTATCCAAAATAAGAGAAGAGTAAAATAATCCATTTAATTTTTTTGTGAAGTCTAAGCCTAACCTAAAAACTCATCCATCTATTAACAGATAGGTTAAGCACCTGTCTTCATGAACTTGATTCACCAAGTTAGGTTAATTTTTTTCAGAGGATACTAAGATGTTTAATCCAACAGCCGTCTTAATTAATAGCTGTGTTGAACGCCTGAAAGCTGGCTATCGCCAGACTTACGGTAACCTCAAACCGAACTATGCAGACATTTTGGGCTGGGCTGCAAACATGGCTTTGGAAATCATTGCCAATAGTGATGCTCTCTATCACAACATCGAGCATACTATCTTAGTAAGCTTAGTCGGTCAGGAAGTTTTGCGAGGCAAACACATCCGGGAAGGGGGTGTTTCCTGTGAGGATTGGTTGCATTTCATCATTGCCTTGCTGTGTCATGACATTGGCTACATCAAGGGAGTCTGTCAGCAAGACAAAGAAGACGAAAGCTTATATGCCACTGGTTTAGAAGACATCATGCTCTTGCTGGATTGTGGCTCCACAGACGCTAGCTTGACTCCTTTTCATGTTGATCGAGGCAAACTATTTATTAGCGAACGCTTCGGCAAGCACAATCTCATTGATGCCCAAGTTATCCAACGCTATATTGAGATAACTCGTTTCCCAGTACCTCTAGACGAGGAGCATTCCGACACCATCAACTATCCGGGTTTAGTCAGAGCGGCTGATTTGATTGGTCAACTTAGTGACCCACGTTACCTACAAAAAATTCCTGCCTTATTCTATGAGTTTGAAGAAACAGGCGTGAATAAGTCTTTGGGTTACTCCAATCCTGGCGATCTACGGAAGAATTACCCAAACTTTTATTGGAAGGGTGTATATCCGTACATTCAGCCAGCCTTGCGATACTTAGAGACAACGCAGGAGGGCAAGCAGATTATTGCCAATCTCTACGCTAACGTGTTTCGGGTCGAACACGAATAAAAGTTAAAAGGTCATGGGAAAAAGCAATCATCTTAATCGGATAGGGTGCGTTAGTGACAACATAGCGCATCATTCTCTTCAAGGCACTCCCATCATCCCAGGCTTGACAACTCTGCTTCAGTTCCGAAGTTCTTCTGCTAGGGGGGGAACTTCGCTTTTGTGATACAACTTCCAAATCCTCTTTGTACTTAAAACTTAGAGCGAGTTACCTTTCATACTAAATCCGGTCAGAAAACCCCTTGATTCCGGGACAGGCAGGGAAGCAGGGCGGGAACTCATACGAAGACAGGGGAAAAAAATACTGGATTTGCTATCACCGATAAATCTCCTGAAGGCCATGGGTCATACTGTAATACACTTTGCATAATCTTTACAGTTAATCAAGCGGCCTTCAACGGCTTGTAAAAATTAATTTTACAACCCTGAAAATTTTAAAATTTATGATTAATTGAATCTTATGTAAACATGCTGCACATGACGGATAACAACATCAATCACAAAACTGGGACTGGGAAACCTTCTTATTCAAGTAACGTATCACCCACTCAACCCAATCAATTTGTCTCAGATGTCAGTCACGAACTCCGCACGCCGTTGACCTCAATTCGAGGTGCGTTGGGACTTTTGCGCGGTGGATTATTAGACCCGAAATCTGACCAAGGCAAACGCCTATTGGAAATAGCCATCAATAATACAGACCGCTTGGTGCGCTTCACCAACGCCCTTGAGGCTACAACCCATGTCTTGGCACAAGCAACCACCACTCAAGATGCTATTTCCAAAATCTTACAAGCCCTCTGCGAGAGTCTGGGATGGCAATTTGGTCAATTTTGGGGCATAGAAGAGATAGGGGAAGAAGGAGGCGCTACCCTACTGTGTTGCCTTGACACTTGGCAGGTCGATTCCATCTCAATTGCAGAATTTCAGGTAACCTCTCAGCAGATGACCTTGGCACCGGGAATGGGTCTACCGGGTCGCGTCTGGGCTAGCGGCACTCCCCAATGGATTTCTGATGTCATTCAAGATGACCTGTTCCTGCAAGCCCCAATTGCAGAAAAAGACGGTTTACACGCAGCCTTTGGTTTCCCGGTTACTAGCGATCAGAAAATCCTGGGTGTTATCACCTTATTCAACCAAGAACTTCATCCGCTCGATAAAGATTTGCTCAAAATGATGACGGCGATTGGCAGCCATATCGGTCAGTTTATCGAACGCAAACGAGCACAAGAAGCTTTGGAGCGCTCAGAAGCTCAATTGAGAGAACAAACCCTTCAACTTCAGCAAGCCTTGCAAGATTTGAAACAGACCCAAGCTCAATTAGTACAAAGTGAAAAAATGTCTGCTCTCGGACAAATGGTTGCAGGTGTTGCTCATGAAATCAACAATCCAGTCAACTTTATTCATGCCAATATTAACTATGCTCATCAATATATTCAGGACATTCTACATTTAGTAAATCTCTATGTTAAAAGCTACCCAAATCCTACTCCGGAAATTCAACTTGAAGTAAAAAAAATAGATTTAGATTATATAAAATTTGATTTGCCAAAAATTCTAATTTCTATGAGAAATGGCTCAGAAAGAATTCGTCAAATTGTTCTCTCTTTGCGAAATTTTTCTCGTCACCATGAAGCCGAAAAAAAACTAGTTGATATTCATGAGGGCATTGACAACACTCTTGTAATTTTGCAAAATAAACTCGAATCCAAACAAGGAATAGCTGCTATTAAAATTATTAAACAATATGGCAATCTACCTCTGGTAGAATGTTATGCAGCACAGCTTAATCAAGTTTTTTTGAATATTATTAATAATGCCATTGAGGCGATAGATGAAGAAATAGAAAAGCGTCTTGCCGCAAATCTTTCCTTCTCGCCGCAAATTCATATTAAAACTGAGGTTCTAGAACCGGATGAGGTGTTAATACGGATTACTGACAACGGAACGGGCATGACAGAAAAGGATATACGACAAATATTCAATCCATTTTTTACCACTAAACCCGTGGGCAAGGGGACAGGATTAGGGTTAGCAATTTGCTATCAAATTGTGGTCGAAAATCACAAAGGAATGTTGAGATGTAAATCTAATCCAGGACAAGGCACAGAGTTTTTGATTCAGATTCCTGCATAAGAAATATCAAAATAAAAAATATTTAACGGCCTATTATGATGTAGCCAAAAAGTTCGCTCTCAAGGCTACAGACATAAGTAAAACCGTCTCTATTTCAATCTTTAAGCTCTATTATTAAACTGATTCATGACGGATAGTAAGGACGAGTTGGAAGTAAGAGTACAACAACGTACTGCTGAATTAATCCAGGCTAACGAGCAATTGCAGCAGGAAATCGCTGTGCGAAAAGCCGCAGAGATGGGATTGTACGAAAGCCAAGTGTCTCTAAAGCTAATTAACACCATATCAACCGGAATCACCACCGGAATGCCGCCTTTGCAAGTGATTGAACGGGTGGTTACACAGCTAAGCCAACATTTTAAACATCTGCGAGTTGCCTATTCTATTATTGACAAACAAGGTATTTTGAGAGTCATTCAGGCGATCGCACCACCCGAAATGCCACCATTGCAGGGGTTTGTCGTCGATTTAAAGGCGGCACCCGACTATCTGTGTGCTTTACGCCGCAACCAGCCACAAATCGTTGTAGATATTTTGAGTGACATCAAGCTAGCCCCTGTGGCTAGTGCCTGGATTGCCAATGGCACCAAAGCCTTACTCAAGGTACCACTGCGTCACGATACAGATGGATTAGTCGGCTTGCTGTGCTTTAACTCACCAGAACCTCGCCAATGGAGTCCTTATGAAGTCGCTACCTTGATCGAAATGGCTGACTACTTATCCGTTACCCTGAAAGAGGCTCAGGCACAACAAGAACGAACGAAAGCACAAGTGGCACTGCGAGAGAGTGAAGAACGCTATCGCCTGTTAGTGGAACTTTCTCCTGAGACTATCCTTGTTCAAAGCGAAGGGAATATTGCTTACATCAATCCCGCAGGAGTTAAACTCTTGGGGGCGGCGGGGAGTGAAGAACTCATTGGCACAGCCCTGTTAGACAGAATTCATCCCGTTAACCGAGCATTTGTGCAGCAGCGAATTCAGCAAGTTCAGGAACAAGGGCAGCAGGCATCCCTAGCAGAAATTCGCATGGTACGCGTTGATGGGCAAATGATTGATGTAGAGTCAATCCTCGTCGGTATTGTCTACGAAGGCAAACCCGCCGTGCAAATTTTAATTCGAGATATCACCGCTCGTAAACAAGCAGAAGCCGACTTACAAGCTCAAGCTCAACTGCTGGATTTGGCTCACGACACCATTATGGTACGTGACTTGAGCGATCGCATTATTTTTTGGAACCAAGGGGCGGTGAAAATGTATGGTTATACGAGAGCGCAAGCCCTCGGTCAAAAGGTCCGCACCTTGCTACAATCTGAATTCCCCCAACCGCTAGAGGATATCGAAGCCGAACTGTTACGCTATGGGCGTTGGGAAGGGGAGCTCGTGCATACCAGAGCAGATGGCTCTCGCCTTATCGTAGCCAGCCGTTGGGCATTACAGCGAGATGAGTACGGCATCCCCGTCAAAATTCTAGAAATTAACAACGACATCACCGAACGCAAAAACGCAGAGCAAGAGTTGCAACAAAGCGAAACCATGCTACGGTCTTTTTGCGAAGTAACAGCAGCGGGGCAACTCTACCTGAACCAATGCTTCCAAAAGATGTTAGCGATTGGTTGCCAGCACTTTGGTCTAGACTTTGGCTTTTTAGCTCATTTGGAGAGCAATCGCTACGAGATTATCGCTGCCCAAACGCCAGACAACTCCGTTGCCGTTGGTGCTGTCTTTGATGCCAGACAGTCCTATTGTCTAGAAGCCTTACGAATGTCAGAACCGCTTTGCATTCAAAACGCCAGTACCTGCGAGTGGCGGGATCATCCAGCTTATGTCGAGTTCCAAATGGAAACCTACATTGGGATGCGAGTGATTGTGAACAATAGCGTCTACGGGATACTTTGTTTCTGTAGCCATGTTCCTTCACGTAAGCCGTTCAACGCCGTAGACAAAGAATTGTTGAAGCTAATGGCACAGTGGATTGGTAATGAGATCGAGCGTTACTCAGCCACTGAGGCACTAGAACAGCTACGCCATCAAAACGAGTTAATTTTAAATTCAGCCGGGGAAGGCATCTGTGGGGTAGACTCGCGAGGAAACATCACCTTTGTCAATCCCGCCGCCGCAAAAATGCTGGGCTATAAGGTAGAAGAACTGATCAACCAGCCCATCCCTGCTCGGTTGTGCCATAGGGAAGACGGCACTCCCTGTACCTTGGAAGAGACGTTCCTCCAGGCGGTACTCCAAGATGGTCAAGTCCAACACTTCAAAGAGCAGGTATTTTGGCGCAAAGATGGCTCCTGTTTCCCGGTTGAGTGTATTGCTACTCCCATGACAGAGCGGGAGAGCGGGACTCGAGCTCATACGAGGATGGGAGGATGGAGCCGGAGCTCATACGAGGATGGGAGAGTGGGAGAATTGCTCAACTCAAATCTAGGACGGGGAACTAACCTTCACTCCCTCACTCCCTCTCCGATTGTGGGTGCAGTGATCACCTTCAGAGATATTACCGAACGCCTTGCCATTGAACGGATGAAAGATGAATTCATCTCGGTCGTCAGTCACGAATTGCGGACGCCTCTGACAGCCATTCGGGGGTCACTCGGTTTGATAGCGGGTGGACTGTTAACCACCCAACCGCAAAAGGCACAACGGATGCTGGAAATTGCAGCAGGAAATACTGACCGTCTAACTCGGCTGATTAACGACATCCTGGATATTGAGCGCATCGAGTCGGGCAAAATCCAAATGGAGAAAGAAGTCTGTAGCTTACACGACTTAATGGTGCAAACCGTGGAAGATATGCAAGCCATGGCTCAGAAGGTAGGGGTTACCCTTGCTGTTTCTCCGATAGAGGCTCAAATACAGGTTGATCGCGATCGCATTATCCAGGTATTCACCAATCTGATTAGTAACGCGATCAAATTTTCGCCTGCGAATACAACTGTTGAGATCGTTGCTGAACTGCAAGAGGCAGAAGAGATCTTGAGTGAGGAGCGATTTAACTCTACGTTGTTTTGTAGCCCAGTACCCCTAGCTGCCCAATCAAAACAGATACTCTTTAAAGTCAGCGATCGCGGACGGGGCATTCCAGAAGATAAGCTCGAAACCATCTTTGGGCGATTTCAACAGGTCAACGCTTCAGATTCTCGCGATAAAGGCGGCACGGGTTTGGGTTTGGCGATTTGCCGCAGCATTGTGCAGCAACATGAGGGTTCTATTTGGGTTGAGAGCAAGTTGGATGAGGGCAGCACGTTCTGTTTCACTTTGCCAGTTTTGGCTAAAAGTAGCGAAGTTGAGGAAAAAATATACTCCCCATCTCTATCGCCTCCTCTAGTTTTACTGTGTGATGACGATAGATCAATGCATGGGGTAATCAAACTCGTGTTGGAAAGTCGGGGATACCAAGTTGTCGCTGTAGCCTCAGGCGAAGAAGCGATTGCTCAAGCGGCGCTATTACAACCGTCAGTGATTCTGTTGGATTTGCTTATGCCTAGCATGAATGGCTGGGAGACAATGGCAATCCTTAAGGAACAGCCCGATACGAAACATATTCCCATCATTATTTTCAGTGGTTGGCTATCGGAGGAGGATAAATCCTCTCATCCAGAGGTGGCAAACTGGCTGTCCAAACCCTTGACGATGGAAACCCTATTTGAAACCATTAAGCAGTCGTTAAAGCAGCAAGCTAGGGTGACTCGCGTTTTGGTGGTGGAAGATGACCTAGATTTAGGGCGGGTACTGACGACGATGTTTGAGCGTCATGGGATTGAAGCTTATCACGCCACGTCTGGGCGAGAGGCGATTCAAATGAGTCAGCATGTGCTTCCCGATTTATTGTTACTCGATTTGGTGCTGCCTGAAGTCGATGGCTATGCAGTAGTGGAATGGCTGCGGCTGTATGACTGTTTGCACGAGGTACCGGTGGTGGTATATTCGGCACAGGAGCTGACTAAGGCAGAGCGCGATCGCTTGGCGTTAGGGCCTACGGAGTTTTTCACCAAAGGCCGAATTACCCCAGAACACTTTGAGCAGCGTGTGATTGCCCTGCTAAACCGAATCGTGACCAAACCTGAGCGCGATACATGAGTAAGGCGGCGGCAGTATGAGAGCAAGTTGCATTCAAACGGATCACTCACTCTCTCTCTTACCTCAGCGTCCTAGACTGACTCTGTGGTTTGTTAAATCTACGTTAGGCTGCAACTCAGTATGATGTCCTAACCATAGGCATAAACTATGGTAATCATAGGAAAACCCCAAAAGCTTCCTTCTGCCTAATTGCTAACAGCTGATAGCTAAGTGACAACAAAATCAATAATGACAACAAAGCGAATTCTAGTCATCGATGATGAAGATGATATCCGGGAAGTCGCCCAACTTTGCCTGGAGACGGTAGGAGGATGGGAAGTAATGACGGCGGCTTGCGGCGGTGAAGGTTTGGTTAAAGCTGAGACACAGCAGCCAGATGCCATTCTCCTAGACGTGATGATGCCAGACATGGACGGCCCCACGACCTTTCACCAACTACAGGCGAATGCTGCCACCCAGGACATCCCTGTAGTTTTTTTGACAGCGAAGGTACAAGCTGCTGAACAGCGCCGATTTGCCGAGTTAGGGGTAAAAGCGGTGTTAACCAAGCCCTTCGATCCTTTGACCCTGGCGAGTCAGGTAGCCAATGCTCTGGGTTGGAGTTCTGTTTAAATGTTGTTCTCGACCCAGATCTCTTGACACCATCGCACTGAGTCAATGCAACTTAAAAGAATTCCCTTGAGGTTCAACCCATACCCCAACATCTACACTCCCCAATATTGACACTCTTCAATAATAAAGCCAGCTTTCCTCTGGAAGTCTTTGGTTAGCTGGCTTCGTTCTAGGATGTACTCAGTACGGTTCAGGATTTACCGAGAAACCCCTGAACTTGTCTCAGGGCAACCGCACCAATATTGAAGAGTGCCCAGCCTGCTGCCAGGAGGATAGGAGACAAAACTATTGCTACACGCCAATCAATGTCCATATTTTTAGTCCTTTGCCTTAACGCTTGAAGTTTTTTGAATTATTCTCATTTTTCCATTTTTAAGCAAATTGGCATAGTTTGCCATAGGACTTCTTGAATTGAACCAGACACAGGAATTGGGCTTGTCAGGTGGAGGAGCGGGGGAGTGGGGGGGCGGGGGAGTGGGGGAGTTGGCGAGTGGGGGAGTGGGGGAGCGGAGGAGTGGGGGAGCAGGGGAGCAGGGGAGCAGGGAAAACAGCCTGCCATCTTTGACTGCAACTTGGTATCAGTCCGCTGATGGATGCACGAGCCTTATACACAGTCGTAGTCAAACGTAGTAGTGTATCTTTCCCCCATCCCTCATCCCCCACCCGCTTAGTCAGGCTTGGCAAACCCTAAATCGGTTCCCTTCCCAGCGTGAACAAGAGCCAGTTTTTCATAACGACGCGCATGTTCAATCAGTCCCAACGCCTCCGCTTCAGCAATATCGCGTAATCGCTTAGCCGGAACTCCAACCACCAGCGAGAAGGGGGGAACATCTTTACTCACCACCGCACCAGCACCCACAATGCTACCTGTACCCACACGCACACCATCTAGCACGATGGCACCAATGCCAATCAAACTACCGCGTTCAATGTAAGCTGAATGAATCACAGCGCGATGACCAACCGTAACATGGTCTTCAAGAATGGTGGGCTTGCCGGGGTCACCATGTAAAATTGCCCCATCCTGAATATTTGTGCATTCACCAATCTCAATGCGCTCAACATCGGCCCGCACAACGGCACCGTACCAAATGCTGACTCCAGGGGCTAGTACGACCTGACCCATGACAACCGCATTCGGGGCAATAAACGCCGCAGGAGAGAGGTCAGGAGGTGACCAGAAAGAAGTAGTTAATGAGAATTGCTTATTGAGCTCGTTCACAATCTAGAGTTAATTCAATATGTTTGCTCAAAACATCTTCTGAAGCAAACAGATCCCTAGATATAATAAAGCCACAGGGCTAGCACACAAGGGAAAGACGGCTATAGGTATGTAATGATCAATTCAAGTTTGCAGTACCCCATCTTTGGTCCAGAGATTCAGTGTCCTCACTGCCGTCAGATGATTCCGGCATTGACCCTGACCGATACTTATCTGTGTCCACGTCATGGTGCCTTTGAGGCAGACCCAAAAACTGGGGAATTGATTCATTTACAATCCGGACGTCACTGGCGTCAGTGGAACGATGAGTGGTATCGACAACACACGCATCCGGACGGAATTCGTTTTGAAATTCACGAAGCGCTAGACCGGCTCTACACTCAAGGCTACCGAGCGACACGGGTGATTATTGCCAGTCGTTATAAGGAGTTAGTGAGTGCTTACCTGGAGCGTAGCACACCTTGGCGATCGCCTTCAGAACCCGCTAAACCCAGACTTTACGGATTGCCAGTAGAATTCAGCCCCGATCCGGAACAAGAGCCTTGCTGGGAAGTGATCAATTTTGATTTGGAAAAAGAACCAGGGATACCCGTGCGTTATCCTTACTTCCGAATTTTTGAGTAGACACGACTCTTTTAGATTTTAGATTGGAGGTTGAGTCACTCAATCCAAAATCCGATGCACCACGCTTCAATTCGCACAGCAGACATTCATCGCGCGATCGCATTCTACGAACAACTGGGATTTACCGTCTGTGAACGCTTCACAGCCGGTATTACTCTCGCTTGCTGGATGGAAGGGTTAGGAGGGCGGATCGAACTGATTCAGATTCCCGAACCCCGTCCTGCGCCCGACGCCTTTGGGGACGAACATTATGTTGGCTATTACCATTTGTCTTTCGATCTCACCGATGCGGTAGCGAATCTCCCGACTTGGTTGAGCAACTTACAAGAAGGCTTTGCCGAAGCATCAAGCAAAAACCCGGAAGCGTTGCAACCCCTGAAAATTCTTTTGGAACCGACTCAACAAATGATCGGTTCACGGGTTTACGAAGTGGCTTTTATTGCCGACAGCGATGGTCTACCGCTAGAATTTCTCCGAGTCCTGAGTACTCAATAAGCCCAATACTTTTTAAATGAGCTTGCTTCGCTGTTGGCTGTTCACGAATGATGCAACGGGTTAGGAGTAGGCTGGAAAAGTTCGGCTATTGTGCGATCGCCTAGAGTGTGATACATAACTTTACCCAGTCCTCATCAAAAGCTCAACTCACAGGATGTGTTTCTTGGGACTTTTAGGGATTGGAGCTATGACGCGTGGACTTAAGTCCACAGCAAGTTTTGCCGCTTGTTGAGAATTCTGCAAGATATTCGTTAGAAACAGAGAACTTGGCTGTTAAGGGAAGATAATACAGTTTCTGCTCCAAGAAACCCATTGAGTTTTGCTCTTGAAACTCAATACATAGAACATTATTCTTAGATTCTCTGTCCCGATTCGTAGTCTGCGATAAGCAAACTCATATTACTCTCCCCTTCCTTGTCTCTGATTCGCTCAACAAAACCTATGTATTTCCGGTCTAATGCTCGTCGCCGCAGTCTTCTAATTTTGCTTTTCAGCCTCTGCTTGAGTGCAGTGGTATTCACGACGAAAGCCGCTTCAGCTCCATCAGAGGTTTTAGTGTCTCAACGCCCAGCAACCTCACCTTCAGGTACCAGCACTGAACCCCAAGCCTTTGCACTCACTCAAGATGTTCGTAAAACAGTTCTGGACAATGGCCTGACTGTCCTCACGAAGGAAGTACATACGGCACCCGTAGTCACAGTGCAGGTATGGTACAAAATTGGTTCTCGTGATGAAGCTTCTGGAGTGAATGGAATTGCCCATCAGTTAGAACACATGATGTTCAAAGGCACCAAAGAGCGTCCCATTCAATTTGGTCGTCTGTTCAGTGCCTTAGGAAGTTCATCCAACGCCTTTACCAGCTACGATCAGACAGCTTACTTCGGCACAGTTGAGCGGGAAAAACTGAAAGCCTTGTTGGTTCTAGAAGCAGACCGGATGCAGAACTCCCTGATTGAACCGCAGCAACTCGAAAAGGAAAAGCGTGTCGTCATTTCTGAGTTGCAGGGGTACGAAAACAGCCCTAGCTATCGCCTCAGCCGCGCCGTGATGCGTGCGGCGTTTCCCAACCAACCTTATGGTTTACCTGTAGGGGGTACTAAGGCAGATGTACAGAAGTTTACCGTTGAGCAGGTACGGGACTACTACCGTAAGTACTACAGCCCTGGGAATGCCACGTTAATTATCGTAGGTGATTTCCAAACAGAACCGACCCTGGCAGCCGTTAAACAGACTTTTGGCAAAGTCCCAGGAAACTCATCAGCCAATCTCGATCAGACAACGTCTATTTCTCCCATCCAAAAACCAAAATCTAACAGCCAAAAGCCAATTGTCCTGCGTGAAGAGGGCAGCGCTAGTTTCATGCAAGAAGTGTATCCGTTACCCGCCGCCAATCATCCTGATGTACCCGCGCTGGATGTGATGGACTATATCTTGACGGGTGGACGCAATTCTCGCCTAACCCAAGCTTTGGTGGAATCCGGCATTGCTAGCGATTTGTCAGGGGGTGCGGTTAACTTGATTGGAGCAGGCTGGTATGAGCTTATGGCTACCGCTGCTCCCGGTCAAAAGCTAGAAAAAATTGACCAAGTTCTGGCGTCAGAGTTAGCTCAGTTGAGAGACAAGGGCGTTACTGAGGAAGAACTCAAGCGAGCCAAAACCCAACTCACTGCCAACGTAATTTTAGAGAACCGCGATATCACCAGCCAAGCGATGCAACTGGGTTATGACGAACTATCGGGGGGTGATTATCGTTATACAGACCGCTATCTGGCAGCCGTGCAGAAGGTGAGTGTTGCTCAGGTGCAGCGCGTGGCTCAAACTTACCTGACGCCGGAAAATCGAACGGTGGGCTTTTTTGAACCCACTCAACTGGATGAGCAGGCCAATCAAGGGTCGGCGGATGCGGGGAAAACAAGTGAAAACTTCAGCGATGGCTCTCCCGTAGACCCGTCTGAGGTAGCGAAATACCTACCTGCTGTAGACTCATCAGCGACACCAACAACCCAGGCGTTACCGGAAGAGATACGGTTAACCAATGGGATGCGAGTATTGCTGTTACCGGATCGCAGTACGCCAACGGTCACCCTAAGCGGGTATATGGGTGCGGGTACAGAGTTTGATTCTCAAGCTAAAGCGGGTTTGGCAAGCCTAACCGCCGATAATGTGATGAATGGGACAAAATCGCGAGATGCCTTAGAGATTGCGAAAGTCTTGGAAGATCGAGGCGCGAGTTTGGGCTTTGGGGCGAACCGAGAAGGTGTGAATATCGAGGGAGACAGTTTAGCCGCCGATTTACCCATCTTGATTCAAAGCTTTGCGGATGTGGTGCAAAATGCGACGTTTCCCCCAGAGCAACTAGAATTGACCCGCCAACAAATGCTCACGGCTCTGAAAGTTAAGTTAGATACGCCATCACAGGTAGCTCTGCGAACATTCCAACAGACCGTTTACCCGGAGAATCATCCTTTCCACGCTTTTCCCACCGAGGAGAGCTTGAAGGGGATTACTCGTGAGGATGTGGTGGATTTTTATCAGAAGCATTATCGCCCAGATACCACAGTATTGAGCCTAGTGGGTAACTTTGACCCAGCCCAATTGCGATCGCTCCTGGAAACCCAACTCTCTTCTTGGCAAGATAGCGGTCAATCCCCCGTTGCCAATTATCCACAAGTACCTCTGCCAAAAACTAGGGTGGAATTGAACCCCGTGCTACCGGGGAAGACTCAGTCTGTTACCTTGTTGGGTTATCGAGGAATTGACCGACAAGACCCGCGTTACTACGCCGCATTGGTGTTGAATCAGATTGTAGGGGGCGATACTTTATCGAGTCGGTTGGGTACAGAAATTCGCGATCGCCAAGGGCTGACTTACGGCATTTACAGCTACTTCCAAGCTGGATTACATCAAGGCCCCTTTTTGATTCAAATGCAAACCGCACCCGAAGATGCCCAAAAAGCGATCGCCAGTATCATCGTGCTGCTCCAGCAAATCCAAGAAAAAGGTGTTACCCCTAGTGAAGTTGCCGCAGCCAAACGTTCGATTGCCAGCGAGTATCCAGTGGGTCTTGCGGATCCAAGCAGTTTAGCGCAGACGATTTTGAATAACGAGGTGTATGGTTTAGGGTCTTCAGAACTTCGCAACTTCGTCAGTAAAATCGAATCCGTTACGGTAGAGCAAGTCAATCAGGCCGCCAAAGAGTTACTGCATCCAGCCAATCTAGTTGTGGTAACCGCAGGCCCTTCGGTGTCAGCCTCCAAGAACTAGTACATCCACCAGTTGGTAGCTGGGGAGGGGGGCCGGAGCTCATACGAGGACGGGGGGCGCGTCAGAATTTAATCGCATCATTTGATGAACAAACCCAATGACTGATGCCCAACCCTCCCTACAATCTGATGATCGAGTTGATTACCGTTTCCGCCCAGTAAGCCATCACCGCTTCAGGTCGGTGTACTCGGCGAAATCCTGAGTTCAATCCCTCATCGCTTCACAGGGAGAGCCTAAGAGGTCTTATTGAAGCAATGTCACGCTACCTTAAAAGATAGAAGCCACTCACCTAAGTTCACATCTCAGCCATTTGTCAGTCGCATGAAGAAAATTTTTAGCAATTTACTGTTCAAATCCTCTACCCCTCCCACGCCTAAGAAAAAACGCCGGGGTATAGAAATCAAGTCTGACCATGAGATTGAAATCATGCGACAGGCCGCTAAAATTGTGGCAACGGTACTCCAAGAAATTGCTCAGAGGGTGGAACCGGGAATGACCACCGCTGACTTAGATGCCTATGCCGAAAAGCGCATTCGTGAAATGGGAGCAACACCGAGCTTCAAAGGATATCATGGGTTTCCGGCTTCCATCTGCTCCAGTATTAACAACGAAGTAGTGCATGGTATTCCTAATCGCAAGAAGGTCATTCATACCGGAGATGTCCTGAAAGTAGACACGGGTGCTTACTACCAAGGCTTTCATGGTGACTCTTGCATTACCCTAGCGATTGGGGAAGTGACACCAGAAGCGGCTCAATTAATTCGGGTGGCACAAGAAACGCTCTATAAAGGAATTGAACAAGTTAAGGCCGGAGCTTACTTACTCGACATCGCGGGGGCAATTGAAGACCATGTGAAAGCTCATGGCTTTAATGTGGTAGAAGATTTTACCGGTCACGGCGTCGGGCGAAATCTACACGAAGAGCCTGCCGTTTTTAATTACCGTACCCGTGAACTGCCGAATGTTAAGCTCAAAGCGGGAATGACGTTAGCGATCGAGCCGATTTTAAATGCTGGCTCCAAGTTCACTCGCATTCTATCTGACCGTTGGACAGCCGTCACCCTGGACAATTCTCTATCCGCTCAGTTTGAGCATACGGTCTTAGTGACCGAGGATGGCTATGAAATTTTAACAGATCGCACGAAAATCTAGGTCATACTAGAAGTAATTAGAGTGTCTTCCGACACACCGAGCCAATAAAATTGCTGGGGAAATTGTGCTGTTTGGTGATTGGGTTTATTTGTGTGAAGGCAAACTTACCATTCGTGTCCTGAATGCAATCCAATCACCTGTAAATTGGCTTTCGGCTAAAAAGTGACGAATTTTGGAGCTACCTAAAAAAAAGCCTCCAACCTTGGGGGTCGGAGGAAGAATTACAGGGTGCATCTACCATTTCACTATTCCTGGGCTAGCACGGCTATCCGGATCGATTGATGGAATTGAATGAGATTTCTTGACTTCCGTGAACTCTTAACTGGAGTGAAATCTTAATAAGATAAGCTCAGTCGAAAGGTATAAGCTGGCGCGTCTCCAAATTGCATACACTTGACGGTCAAGATGTCCAGACTGCGAGAGTTACTGAAATTTGAGCCTGCAAAATTGAAAGCTTGTGAGCTCACTTCCTATTTTGGCCAGAGAATTTTGAAGACTCTGCTAAGAATGGGCGAAGGACAGATTGAGCAGCCTAGAATTGTGCAAGGGATGCATCGGATGAACTATCACGCTAGGCAGCGATTGTGGCTATACCTCTATATAGAAGACGGGCGGAGTTTGTCACGACTTCCAAGGCAAGGGCGCAGTCAACAAGTTCAGTGGGTCGGACGGATTTCGGTTCGTTTCTCTTGCATCTTGTTGCTCCTGCTCATTGCCGTTAAAACCCTACAAGCCTTGCCTTAGCGTAAAGACAACCAGACTGAGGCCCATAGGGGTCTGTCCATAGGTAGTCAGATCAAGCGGAATCAGATGCTTACATAGCGTTTGTGCCGCGAGACTCAACTCTAGCTGCTTTGCAGCAGAGCCCATGCTTCACGCCATTGCCGCGAAGCGGGATGTGATGGCCTAGGACACCAGCTATTTTTGTAGCGGCTCCTATCGGAGGAAGCGGATTGCTTTGGGCAAAACTGACCTCATGACAGTATTCGTTGCGAGAAGCGCACAATCCTCTATATTCTTCCAGAGGAGGGAAGTAATGCGCCGTTAATAATAGGTAGTGGGTAATAGTAGAGGAAAACGATTTTTCTGCTCTACCGGAAGCGCCCAAATCCATGCCAAGGGAGCCGATTTACTGTGCAACCAACCGAGGTAGCCGGACTATGTTAAAAATCGCTCTCATCCATTACGCAAATGCAACAGGGAGGAACCATGTGTGAACTGTTACGAGCTGTTCTTGATGGTGACGAGAAGGCCGATTTGCGCCAGTTACTGGATCAATTACGCGCCAATCATCGAGAGCGGTACTTCCTGAAAAATCAAATTTTACAAGCTTTTGAAGACTACTGCAACAACTACCAAAAACCAGCTTACTTTTCCCGCACTTCCGCTCTGGGCGAACTCATCCATTATACCCATGAAATTATTCTGGAAAAGGAGAGCGTCTGGTTCATTGTCCGGCCTAAAATTGCCTCTCAAGATATCTGTCGGCTGGCAGTAGACTTAAGCCATTTTGAATCGATGCCGGTGCAGGCGTGGCTAAACTTACAAGATCGTTTTGTATCCGGTGACACAACTGGCTTATCGGACTCTCCGACTGGACACGAAGGCACTGTCGCTACCAGTGGCGTACTCGAAATTGATGTCCGTCCCTTTTACGAGTCTTTCCCCACGATTCGCGACCCTAGAAATATTGGCAAAGGGATAGAGTTTCTTCACCGTTACCTATCGAGCCAGCTATTTGCCAATAGTAAAGCAGGGCGAGATAACGTCCCTTCGCAGCAGTGGTTAGAGGCTTTTCTGGACATACTGCAACACTCAGAGTATGAGGGAACACCGTTGATGATTAACGAGCGGATTAACTCAACCGCTCAGTTGTCTCAACAAGTCAAACGAGCCTTAACCGTTGTGGGTGAATGCCCAGCAGATGAGCCTTACGAACAGTTTCGCGCAAAACTCCACATGTTGGGCTTTGAACCCGGATGGGGCAACACGGCCGGTCGGGTGCGGGAAACGCTTGAACTGCTCGATCGCCTCATTGACTCGCCAGATCATGGCGTATTGGACGCCTTTATTTCCCACATTCCACTCGTCTTTCGTATTGTCCTGGTTGCCATCCACGGTTGGGTGAATCAAGAGGATAGCTTAGGTCGTCCTCTAACCGCCAGTCAGGTGGTTTATGTGCTCAATCAAGCTCGGAGTTTAGAACAGCAGCTCCAAGAAGATATTAAGTTAGCCGGGTTAGATGTAGTGGGTGTTCAGCCCAAGGTGATTATTCTCACACGTCTGATTCCCAATAGTGAAGGAACTAAATCACACGAACGTCTAGAAAAAATTCAGGGTACCGAAAATGCCTGGATTTTGCGAGTTCCCTTCCCCGAATGTAATCCCAATGTGACTCAAAACCGAATTTCTCGGTTTGAGCTTTGGCCTTACCTGGAATCTTTTGCCCAGAAGGCTGAAACAGAACTCTTGGCAGAATTTAAGGGGCGTCCTAACCTAATCGTTGGCAATTATTCGGATGGCAATCTCGTCGCCTTTCTGCTAGCCCGACGCTTTAAAGTCACCCAGTGCAGTATTGCTCACGTTTTGGAAAAGCCGAGATATCTCTTCAGTAACCTTTACTGGAAAGACCTAGAAGAAGAGTATCACTTTTCGCTGCAATTCACTGCCGATTTGATCGGAATGAATGCTGCTGATTTCATCATTACCAGCACGTATCAAGAAATTGTGGGGACACCCGAACAGTGGGGACAATATGAGTCTTACAAGTACTTCACCATGCCCAATCTCTATCATGTGGTTGATGGCATCGATTTGTTCAGCCCCAAATTTAATGTAGTGCCGCCTGGAGTGAATGAAAGCGTTTTCTTCCCTTATACCCAAAGTTCAGAGCGAGTTTCCAGCGAAACCGAACGAATTAAAGCATTGCTCTTTACTCACGAAGATTCGCAGATCATAGGTCACCTTGACGACACGAGCAAGCGACCACTTTTGGCTCTCGCGCCCCTCTACCCCAGCAAAAACCTCACGGGTTTGGTGGAATGTTTTGGTCAAAATCCAGCATTACAGGAGCGCTGCAACCTGATATTGGGAACGGGCAAAGTGCGTCCTGATGAGGCTAAAGACTCCGAAGAAAGAGGTGAAATCGAAAAGCTCCAGCAGCTCATCGACCAATACAATCTTCACGGTAAAGTCCGCTGGCTAGGACTGCGCTTCACCACACCAGATAGCGGTGAAGTCTACCGTGCGATCGCTGATTGTGGTGGGATTTTTATTCATCCAGCTCGCTTTGAAGCCTTCGGCCTGTCAATTTTGGAGGCGATGGTTTCGGGTTTACCCACTTTTGCAACTCAATTTGGTGGCCCTTTAGAAATCATTCAGGAGGGACAATGTGGTTTTCATATCAATTCGACTGACCTAGCAGGAATGGCTGAAAAACTTCTGCAATTTATTGAGCGATGCGACCAAGAACCCAACTACTGGAATGAAATTTCTCAACGTGCCATTAAGCGAGTTCGGGACAAATATACCTGGAAAAACCACACCAAACAACTGCTTGGCTTAGCTAAAATCTACGGCTTTTGGAATTATGCTTCTGTTGAAAATCGGGAAGCACTCCTTCGCTATATGGAAGCCCTATTTTATCTCTGCTACAAGCCGAGAGCTGAGCAATTGTTACAGAAACACATGCAACAGTAGGAGCGGATTAATTTTGGAGTTTTGATTTTGGATTTTAAATGAATAGGTCACAGATCAATCAGGGTGCTTGAAATAAAGTTGGCTAACTAAACCATCAAAAATGTACGCTACCGTGCTCTGCCCACGGTACGGCAACTGATATCTAACCTTGGAGGGTTAGGGGTCAACTCATAAGTCAGGAAAGCAATTAGCAAAGCACAAAGGACAACGGATAAATGACTCAGCACAAAGAACAAAATTGCCATAATACTTATACTGACTGGGCTGTCATTGAAACCCAGTTTGACCCAGCTCAGTTGCATTATAAGGAAACGGTTTTCACTGTAGGAAACGGCTACCTGGGTACGCGGGGCAGCTTTGAGGAAGGCTATCGGGGTGCGATGGGAGCTACCTTGATTCACGGCGTCTATGATGATGTTCCGGTTGTCCATACTGAACTGGCGAACTGCCCTGATTGGTTACCGTTAGTGGTGATCATCAATGGCGATCGCTTCCGCCTCGATCAGGGCGAGATACTCAGCTATAGGCGTCAGCTTGATGTGCGGCGAGGTGTATTGAGTCGCGATGTACGATGGCGTAGTGAATCGGGTTACACCGTAGACATCCATCTCGAACGCTTTGCCAGCTTAGTTGATCAGCATGTGTTGGCGCTGCGCTGCCAGGTAACCGCCCTCAATTTTGAGGGAAAGGTTGAAATTCAAGCGAGTATCAACGGTTACCCCGACAATCAGGGCGTTATGCACTGGGAATGGCTCAACCAGGGCGATGTCACCACAGACGAGGGTGATCACGCCGCCTGGATACACCTTCGCACGCGAAACACGGGTATTGAGTTGGGGATGGCAACTCGCGTCACCGTATCGGATGCGAATGCCTCCGTGCGCGTCAGTGGGTGCCAGGGTTATCCGAGTTTGGCGGCGACATTCCCCGTTCAGTCTGGACAGACGGTGACGTTGGAGAAGCTGGTAACTGTGTTTACCTCACGGGAAGAAAAAGCTCCTGCCCAGGCAGCGGTAGATAAGATTAAACAGCAGCCCAACTATGCAACCCTGCTGTCCGCTCAGGAAGCTGCTTGGGAAGAGGTATGGCAATCCAGCGATGTGGTGATTGAGGGGGATACCAAAGCCCAACTGGCGATTCGTTATAACCTGTTCCAGTTGTTAATTAGTGCGCCGCGTCATGATGATACGGTGAGCATCCCTGCTAAAACGCTTTCTGGTTTTGCCTATCGCGGTCACGTTTTTTGGGATACGGAAATCTTTATCCAGCCCTTCATGATTTTCACCCAACCCGATTTGGCTCGCAATTTGCTGACCTATCGCTACCATACCCTGAACGGAGCACGGCGCAAGGCGAAAGACTCTGGTTACAAGGGGGCGATGTTTGCCTGGGAAAGTGCCGGGACGGGAGATGAGGTGACTCCGCGTTGGGTGCCACCCGCAGACGACAGTGAGGAACTGGTCAGGATTTGGTGTGGCGATCGCGAACTTCATATTAATACAGATGTGGCCTACGCAGTATGGCAATACTGGCAGGCGACGGGTGATGATGCTTGGATGCGCGATTACGGTGCCGAACTCGTTTTGGACACTGCCGTGTATTGGGGAAGCCGTGTAGAGTGGAACCCCAAGCAGGAGCATTATGAGATTCGTGAGGTGATTGGTACCGATGAGTACCATGAACATGTGAGCAACAATACCTTCACCAACCGGATGGTGCAATGGCATCTGGAAAAGGCACTGGTTGTCCTGGATTGGCTGCATAACCAATATCCTGAGCAAGGGGCAACCCTGGAAGGAAAACTCCAAGTTACCCTAGAGCGACAAGCTCGTTGGCGGGACATTATCAGCAATATCTGGATTCCCTACGACCCGGAAACTGGCATCATCGAGCAGTGTGAGGGATTTTTCAAGCTCGAAGATATCAACCTCGCTGATTATGAACCCAGAACGAAATCGATGCAGACTATCCTAGGCATCGAAGGAGCCAGCAAGCGACAAGTCCTCAAGCAGCCGGATGTGTTGATGCTCCTTTATTTACTGCGTGAGACTCCTGGCATCTTCTCAGACCTCCGGACGCTGCAAGCGAATTGGGACTATTATGCACCACGCACGGATATTACCTATGGTTCATCCCTGGGGCCAGCGATTCACGCAGCTTTAGCTTCCTACCTGAATCAACCGGAAGAAGCTTATGAGCGTTTCATGCAAGCGGCTTTGGTGGATTTGGAAGACACACGGCGCAATGCCAAAGAGGGCATTCACGCCGCATCAGCGGGTGGGGTATGGCAAGCTCTGGTCTTTGGGTTTGCGGGTATTCGGATTAACGATGCCTATCCCCAAGCTAAGCCACATCTGCCTAAAGGCTGGACACGCTTGAAGTTTAAGTTACAGTGGCGCGGAGAGTGGTATGAGTTCGATCTGCGTTCAGAAGAAGTAAAGGAGGAATTAGGAGAGATGGAAGACAATACGAATGGGAAATCTGCCGATCACAAGCCCGACATTCAGGGAGTGATTTTTGACCTCGATGGTGTACTTACGGAGACGGCGGAATACCACTACCGGGGTTGGCAGCGCTTAGCGGATGAAGAAGGTATTCCTTTTAATCGCGAGGCTAACGAGGCAATGCGAGGTTTGTCACGTCGGGATTCACTCCTTCTGATGCTGAATGGACAATCGCGCACAGAAGAACAACTCGAAGAAATGATGGAGCGCAAGAACCGCTACTATCTGGAATCGATTAAGGATATCAGTCCAGCGGACTTACTGCCGGGAGCTGTTGAGTTACTCGATGAACTGCGTGCGGCGGGGATTAAAGTGGGGATTGGTTCAGCCAGCAAAAATGCTCAAGAAGTGATTCAACGCTTGGGAATTAGCGATCGCGTCGATACTATTTCAGATGGCTTTAGTGTAACGCGCTCCAAGCCAGCACCGGATTTGTTCTTACACGCGGCGGATCAATTGGGTCTTGCACCAGAGCATTGTGTGGTGGTGGAAGATGCAGCTTCGGGTGTGGAAGCAGCTTTGGCGGCTGGGATGTTGGCAGTGGGACTTGGCCCGGTTGAGCGGGTTGGTGTGGCTCACGTTGTCTTGCCTAGCTTGGAAGGAGTACAGTGGGCAGATTTACTTGCTAAATTGAGCCATGTTGAGCGTTCTCTCCATGCACCAGTGAGATAACGGATATCGAGATAGGTTGAATTTTGACATGAAGGGCAGGCGTCTCGCCTGCCTTTTTTATTATGAGGCGCAAATAAAAACCCCCCGAAAAGAAACTTTCCGGGGGGGCATTACAGGGTGCATCTACCATTCCTTTATTACTGGCGATATCGTAAGTATCCGGAAAAGGTTGGGGAAATTCGGCAGCTAATTTGCCCCAATAATACCCAATCCGTAGAGACAGCCATTGAGGATGTATTGCACTGTGTGCCCTAACCGCCTTGGCTGTTGCTATATTTCCAGATGGTCATCCAACGGCATTTAAACCACTGGTGGTTACAATATCAGAATCAGATCTGGGCGCAGTAGTTGGACTACTTGCCATATATTTTTGAACAGTTAAGACTCTCTGAAAGAGAACGGTAATGACTGATGTTAGCCTTAGCCTTTGAAACGATTGGCTGAATTGAGATGGAGTTCCTGTCTTTCGTTGCACTCAAGGTTGGTAATCTGGAGCAGAGAACACAGTGAAGTTCAGAACAATCCTTTGAGCGCTAGTTTGTCACAAAACTTTTCTTTAGTTGTCAATTAGTTCGGAGTTTAAATGATGAGCCACAAAGTTTATGCACCTAATATTCATTTGTTTGCCTTTCATTCGAGTAATGAATCTATCCATCATTCCTCTTTAAGGAAAGACTTAGATGACGAACTCCTTTGGAAAAAATGCGATGAAATTTTTGTAAAATTTAAAATTGAACAGCAACTTAAAGTTAGAAAAATATCCGATGGTTTGCGAGTGGCGTTACTAGAAGGAGCCACGGATAACATGATTTCCTTACCCTTGGAAGGTCAAATTGTTCATGAAGAGCAAAACCACAGAATGACAGGATTAGCTTGTCCTCTCCAAATAGAAAATAACTATGCTTTAGCTTTGAATCTTCGTATTCCTGAATTTGATGAGAAAGGCCAAAAAACGGAAGAGTTAGAACTTACATTCTTTAAAGATTTAAATCAAGACAATTGTTTTTTACCTAAAAATATTAGTAGCTCAATAGGGCAAACGGTACTGCTAACAGGTTGGCTATCGCAGCGACAGCAGCCCAATAAAAGGCTATGGCGAGAGATAGCCGATGAGTGTGTACAAAATTTCCTGGGGAAAGAGTTAGAACAGTGTCCACCTTTATATCAATCAGGTCAATTATTTGGTAGCCCAATTTTTGAATATGGGAATCCCTATCAGCCTCACATTGATGGTCAAATTGTTGTATGGCTGTTTGTGAGGGAAGTTTTTAATGGTAAAGTTGATTCAAAAATAGACAATAATTTTGGTTTCTTTTACCAAAAGATGATTGATTTATTATACTATCGACAAAATATTATTAAAGCTTATCAACTTGCTTTAGCAGCCTATGCTGATATTCAGCATAAAAATAAAACGATTATAGAGATAATTAATAAGATAGGGGAACTTCCCCAAAAACATCATCAGTCAACAGAGGTGAAGCCAGATCTATTGGATATTGAAATAAATTACTTTAAAGAAAAGCTAAGAATTTTGGCAAAATTGTCTTTAGATTATACCGAGGGAATACAAACCCTAGAAAGCAATCGTTTAACGATTGAGGCGAATACCAAAAACTACCTTGAGAAACTTAGGCAAGTTCAAGAAAGATTACCCAATTATGATTTAAATTTCCTTTCAGGTTTTACTCAAAAAACGTGCGGTGTTTTTCAAGATGAGCTAAAAGTAAAACTCAATGAATCTGTGCAGAAATCTAGCTTGGTAGGAAAAGCGATCGCCGCAATTCGGGGTATTGTGGAGATTGACAAAGTACAGCGCGATCGCACTTTAGAGGAAACCTTACGCGCCAATGAAATTGCCGCTCAAAAACGAGAGAAAAAGTTGCAAATTTGGTTTGCTCTTGTTGTTATTTGCCTCGCTGTGAGTAGCATTTCTTCACAAGCATCCTCTCCTGTAAAAACGGTTCTAAATTACCTCAAACCAGAACAACCGTTAGAATCTCCTCTTGCCAGCTTTATTCATTTTTTCTTCTATAATTTTTATGATATATTGCTTCAGACTTTAGTTGGAATTGTTGTTGCTTTACTGCTGGGGTTAGTGGTTTGGTTAATCCCCACACAATCCCATCCATCCAATCATTCCAAGGACTAACGGATTTGAAATTTTTCTTATCTTGCTCAAGATGTAGGGTGTCTAGATGAGGCACCCTACTTTTAGCTCATACAACAGGGTGAGGTACAATCTATCCTTCTTGTTGTACTTTGAGAGTAGCCTAAGACCGGATTAGGTTAAAGTGCAACCGGGGTGCGGAACACAATTGTCAGTTAAACCTTCAATTAATCTATTCATCCCCTACATGTTTTGAGGTGAAGCTATGCTCTCCCCACTTCCATCTCGGCAATCTTATTTCAATCGATTCAGAGTGACGAAAGCTCTAACTCCTCTCAGTCTGGGAATTGTGGTGCTGACATCAGTCGGAATGCCAGCACAGGCACAATTCGGCGGATTTCCAATGCAGTCTCCTACAACCCAGGTGATTGGCAGCCCAATTCCGAGTCCTGTACCGGTTGTTCCGGGTACCATGAATCCCTCTTCGCTTTCGCCCTATAACTCCAATCCTTATTACAATCCCAATAATTCCTATTACAATCCCTACAACTACAATGGCTACAACCAAGGAATTATCACACCTGGCAGTGGAGTGATTCAAAATTCGACCTTAATTAATCCCACCGTCATTAATTCCAGGATTAGTGATTCGGTACTCGTTGACCCTGTGATTATTGATTCACGAGGGTATCCTCGAAGAGTATTCAGGCAACCCTCTGGTATCTATAATTCCCCCATCTACAATCGAGATCGATACAATCAGCCTGGAATTAGGGTTCGGATTGGGTACTAAACGACACTTGCAGTACGCATAAATTCCGATGCCACAATCATTGAGCCAATCCCCTCATCGGTGAAGATTTCCAAAAGCAGGGCATGGGGAATGCGACCATCAATAATGTGAGCGGCTCGAACGCCTTGAGCTAGCGATCGCACACAACACGTTACCTTAGGAATCATCCCACCGGCAACAATACCTGTGTCAATCAAGGCACGCGCTTCTTGAATATCCAGCTTGGCAATCAGGGTCGATGGGTCTTTGTAATCCTTTAAAATTCCCGAAGTATCGGTGAGCAAAATTAACTTTTCTGCCCCCAAAGCGGCAGCGATTTCACCCGCAACCGTGTCAGCATTGATATTGTAGGCTTGGCCGGTATCATCTGCGGCAACACTCGACACGACTGGAATATAGCCACTATTCACTAAAGACTCTAAAAGCTTAATATCTACACTACTGACTTCCCCAACGAACCCAATGCCCTCGTGACCCTCTGGACGGGCTTTGATTAGGTTGGCATCTTTGCCACAAAGCCCTACTGCTTTACAACCGGCACGGTTAATCAGAGAAACCAATTCTTTATTCACCCGACCCACTAACACCATCTCCACCACATCCATCGTGGCAGCATCGGTCACGCGCAGACCATTTTTAAATTGTGGCTCAATACCCAGTTTCCCTAACCAACTATTGATTTCTGGCCCCCCACCGTGAACGACGACTGGTCGCAAGCCGACGCAGGCTAGAAAGACTACATCGCGGATCACTTTGTCTTTGAGGGAACCGTCTTTCATTGCCGCCCCTCCGTACTTAACGACGACGGTTCGACCCGTAAATTCTTGGATGTAGGGTAGTGCTTCACTCAGCACCCGCACACGGGTGGCTTCAGCTTGCCTAATGTAATTGCTATCGTGACTCATGGGCAGCAAATCTAACACAAAAGAGGCATCCACAGCAGTTTAAATCATTTTTCATCCCTTAAAATCCCAGGTTCAAGTGTGGGTGTCCGCTAAGTTGCCAAATCATGACATGGGAAAATGGACGAATGCAGGATGTTCAATCGCACTTCCCTTGAGCCAATACCTGCGCTTTAATGGGAACTCTGGTCATGTTCACAAGGAGTTCTCAATGGGTGCCAAAATTCCCGTTACGGTTGTCACTGGCTTTCTAGGGAGTGGCAAAACGACATTGCTGCGCCACTTACTCCAAAACAACCAGGGACGACGGATTGCTGTGGTTGTCAATGAGTTTGGCGAAGTGGGGATTGATGGAGAACTCTTGCGTTCTTGTCAAGTATGCGACGACGAAGAAGAGACAGCTAGCAACATTGTGGAATTAACCAATGGTTGCCTGTGTTGCACGGTTCAGGAAGAGTTTCTCCCCACGATGCAAGAACTCTTGAAGCGTCGCGAACAGATTGACTGTTTGTTGATTGAGACTTCTGGGTTAGCCTTGCCTAAGCCCTTAGTTCAAGCGTTCCGTTGGCCTGAGATTCGCACGGGTGCTACGGTAGACGGTGTTATTACCGTTGTAGATTGTGAAGCGATCGCATCGGGTACCCTGGTTGGTGACCTCGATGCCTTACAATCACAACGCGAGGCTGACCCTAATTTAGAGCATGAAACGCCGATTGAGGAACTGTTTGAAGACCAGTTAGCTTGTGCAGATTTGGTGTTGCTGACAAAGAGCGATCGCGTGGATGCCGAGACTCAAGCTAAGGTACAGGAATGGTTGCGGCAGCAGTTGCCTCAAGGGGTGAAGGTAGTTCCTTGCCGTAATGGTGAGATTAACCCTGAGTTATTGTTAGGATTCAATGCGGCGGTAGAAGATAACTTAGATGCTCGTCCCAGCCACCACGACACGGAGGAAGAGCACGAGCATGATGATGATATCAATTCGGTTCACGTCATTTTAGACCAAGCCTTTGAGCCAAATGTGCTAACTGCAAAGTTAAAACAGTTGGTGCAAGAGCAAGAAATTTACCGAATTAAAGGGTTTGTGGCGGTTCCCAACAAGCCGATGCGGATGGTGGTGCAAGGAGTAGGCGATCGCTTAGAGCATTTCTTTGACCGTCCTTGGCAAGCAACAGAACCACGTCAAACTCGTTTGGTGTTGATTGGTCGTGCGCTTAACCAGTCGCAAATTGAAAAAGTTTTGTGTTCGGTTTGAGGGTGGATGCGTGAAGCATAGCTATCGCGTTAGCGTTCCCGTTCGGCAAACTTAGTCTCATTTTCAATTAATTCAAAAAATTCCGAAATCTGTTTAGTCGAGCGAATGTGATAAACAGTTTTGATGCTTTGAGATTGCTCGATATACTCACGATATTTTGGGGTCAAATATTTGTGACATAACCAAAGCACGCGGTAGCTAGTCAGCGAACTCCTCAATATTGGACTATTTTGGGGCCAGCCATCTGGCGGAGAAACGTAACCTGTGATGAGTCGTTTAGTTACCCACCAGAAATGCACATATAGCGGTAGATCAATAAAAACCAGACTATCCGCCTCGTTCAGTCGTAGCCAGAGGGTTTCCATGCAACCAAACCCGTCAATAATCCATCGATCAGTAACTAAAATTTGCTGATGGACGCGCTTATAGTCTTCATGTGGAATTGACTCACCCCCTGGTTGATATTGAATCTTGTCCAAGACGTGAAGTGGCAAACCAGTGATTTGGGATAATCTCTTGCTTAGAGTCGATTTACCGCCTCCAGTATTACCAAACACCGCTACTTTTTGCATCGCCACTCTCCTTTTTCTGCAATCAAGTCACCTCCTATACCAGGAGGACAGTTGCTTTATCTGTATCCCTATTTTTCTTGGATAAGTTCTGCTAGCACTTGTCTACTTGCCCTGATCAAAACTTCGACTATTATGCTATCTATTCTAAAAAAATATCCAACTCCTTCTTGTAGGGTGGGCATCCTGTCCGCCCCTGCTCTAATCAAAAAGCACCCTGATTGGGTGAAGTCCACCTCGCTCCAGTTGTAGTAAGCTGCTCCCCATCTAATTTGCATTAGTGTTGCTGACAAAAATCTTGTGGGATGGGCATCTTGCCCGTCCCGACTATGAAAGTTAAATGTGGAATAGCTTACCATCCAACCGGGTAGCTGGTTACGATGAATCAGTATTGGCTGAGTGAGTTGACCGATGAGCCAGAAACGGGAGGGCAAGACATGGGCGATGGTCGCCAAGCGTTCGCGTAGCGTCCCGAAGGGAAGCGTCCCGAAGGGAAGCATGGTCGAAGAGCATACCGGCTTCGGCATCGCAACGAATGCCCTTGCCGCCGACTATCAAGCATGGCGACAGCAGTTCCTCTGGAAGCGCCTGCGGATTGCCTTGTGGGTGGGGATGTCCTTTATTTTCACAATGGTGATCTTTTTCCTTTGGGCAGCTCTTGAAGATTTAGCAGAGCAAAAACCCTTCAAAACATCTTATTTCTTGAGCAGTGCCGCTGTAGCCTCTTGCCTCATCACCTGCTATGGGTTGCACAAAACGCCCCTAGGTCGTCGTTACCCAGGAGCAATGTTTCTGGCTTTTTCCTGGTCGTTAACAGTCGTTACTCAAACTACAGTCGCCCTATACCGTGTTCCCATACTGCTGAAGCCCCTCTGGATGATTGTATTCATTATCCAGGCGACCCTAATTCCGGTGCGTTGGCGGCTTCATGTCACCTCTCAATTCATTGCTTACATCTGCTATTTGGTGGTGAATGCAGCACTGGGTTTGTCAGCCTATGACCGCTTGCTGGATTACGTTGCAGGCATTTTACCTCTGTTCTGGGTCTGTGTGGCCTGTGACTTATCAGTCTACTTATACGAACGCTTGCAACAAGCTGAATTTTCCGCTCGTAGAGAATTGGAGCTCGCCTATCAACGAGTAGAGGCGGCTGAGGCGAAATACCGCAGTATCTTTGAGAATGCACTCGAAGGCATTTTTCAGAGTTCTCCTCAAGGTGGTTATATTACAGCAAATCCTGCACTGGCACGAATCTATGGCTTCAATTCACCAGAGGAATTAATCGAATCTCTTACAGATATTCAACACCAATTGTTTGTTGACCCCAACTGTTATTCCGAGTGCATGAAATTAATGCAGAATAAAGGTGTGGTGTCGGAATTTGAGGTACAGGTCTATCGTAAAGACGGTAATGTAATTTGGATTAATATAAATGCACGAGAGGTAAGGGATGAGCAGAATAGCCTGCTGTACTATGAAGGTTTAGTTGAAGATATTACCGCTCGCAAACTTTCAGAAGAAGCCCTACGAGTTTTTTTTCACGCCGTTTCTCATGACCTGCGTAACCCCGTAACGGGAACATTAATGGTGCTGAAGAACTTAGAGCAGCAGTCCGGGGACAAGATTGAACTGCCTCGTCGGATTTTAGAACGGATGATCCAAAGTGGCGATCGCCAACTCAACTTAATTAACACCCTCCTAGAAGCCCAAGTCAATGAAGTCAAAGGCATGGTCATTCACTGCCAACCCCTACAACTGTACCCCTTTAGTCAGGAAGTTGTTGCTGACTTGGAACCCATACTCACCAAAAATCAAGCCACTCTGAGCAATTTAATTCCAACCGATTTACCCCAAATCAATGCCGATCCAACACAACTGTGGCGCGTCTTTGAAAATTTGATTTCCAATGCGTTAAATCACAATCCACCGGGACTGACATTGCAGCTAAAAGCCAAAATTGAAGGGACTCTGGTTGTTTCTAGTATTGAGGATGATGGGGTGGGGATGGCTCCAGAAGAATGTGAACACCTGTTCGATTTGTATCGTCGAGGTTCCTCAATTAAGCGATCGCTTGGTTTTGGCTTAGGACTCTACATTTGTCGTCAAATCATTACTGCTCATGGAGGAAAGATTGGAGTGGTGAGTCATCCCGGTACAGGAGCAAAATTCTGGTTTACGCTACCGATTACATCCTCTTCCCATCAGACCTATTAACTGTTCAAAAGACTTCCTGGCTTCCTAAGATTCAGAGCTATTCTCGGATGAAGAACTCTTCCCAGAGTTAGGAGATGGCATCCACCACGCCATCATTGACGTTATACCACTCCAGTATAAGGCATTATCTTTTTCTGAATCTTTAGCTAATTGAATCATACAAAAACCCAAAATAACGGCCGTTAAAAGACACTGAAAGATAAATTTAAAAAAATTAGGATACTGCACACAAAATAAAGCAAAAGCTTCTAGCTTACTTTTCGATGAAGAGGGTTTGGCTGCCGAAGATAGTGGCTGTTGTTGCTGTTTTGCACTTGTTTCCTCAGGTTGTAGATGGTCTGGCGAAGGAAATATTCCAGTTGTCACAGTAGTAAACCTCAAAACAATCTGTAAAAGTTGAATGATTGAACTGACAGAGGAAACTCTAAAAACCAGTCACTCGTCAACAGTTCGTCAGGCACAACATTCTAGAGTTATTGCACTCAGTGAATTGCATTTACGTCGCTAGAGAACTTATCTCTATGAACTTAAACATTTATGCAATAAGTCTGATGTAAATTTCGTGCCTTGCTTATAGAAATGCTTCAAAATGGCAGAAGCTGATTCCGGATGCTTGGCTCAAGTTGTACTTCTCAAGCAGGATAACGCAGGCATTACTTGACCTGTAGCCGTCGAGAGCAGTAGCGCCTAGTGCAGCGCGGCGAAAATATCCCACCAGTTCAAAAAAGTCAAAAAGCTTACTGTACAACCAATATCCCTTCTGCCTCCTGCCTTGTGTCTACTGCCTTCTTGCACGAGTCAATCCGAGTGTGAGGAGTGCAAGTGATGCACCAGTGACATATCCAAGTACTTCCAATCCCCAGCCTCACCAGCTAAGACAGTAAAGGGTTGATCGGGTTCTCCCAGGTCAGTTAATACTAATAGCGCACCGGAAAAATCTTGGTTTTGCGTGTAAGTATTGACGGTAACAACGGTCTTTAATCGCGCTTGAGAGGATGCCGAGAAACCGTGATTTGAGTCCTCGAACACCAAACAATCTCGTGCCTCTAAACCCATTGTCTCCAGCACATAATGATAAATATCTGGGGCTGGCTTTTTAGCCGGTACGATATCACCTGCGGCTATCACCTCAAACCAGGAGGGACTCTCTGAACCGAGGGTATGTTCTAATAAAGCGGTAACATTCGGTAGAGCGGCTGTGGTGGCGATCGCCAAGCGCATCCCTTGTTCTCTCGCTTCTTGCAACAATCGCTTCACGCCACAGCGCAAAGGGATAGCCCCTTCGGCGACGATTTGTCGATAATAGCGAGTTTTCAGGGCATGAAGGTTAGCGATAAATGGGTCTAAATCGGTAGGCCGCTCAAAATCCGGTTGATACTCGTTAATGTAAAAGCGAATGCGCTCTTTGCCACCTGCGATCGCCAGTAATTCACCGTACAACTCAACTGACCAATCCCAATTCAGCCCCGATCTGGCAAAGGCACGATTGAACGCTACTCGGTGACCATCCCGTTCAGTATCCGCTAACGTTCCATCAACGTCAAAAATTAAGGCGCGAAGTTCTCCCATGCAGATTTAATTCCAGAGCTCTTGGGATAAGATTAGCAGTCCGGCTAGCAACAATCGAGCGGGACACTTGACCCAAGGATATACTAGCGCTGTCAATTGTCAGGAGCTGATCAGCCTTATGGCTCTTAATCGTCGCAATTTTCTAGTTTTACTCGGTGCCACTACAGGGACATTGGCTTTGGCCAATATTGCCTGTGCGGCTGAACCGGCAGCAAAACCGACCTCAGACAATAAGCAGAATCAGGGGGGTACAGAGACTTTCAAACTACCACCTCTACCTTATGCTTACAATGCCCTGGAACCCCATATCGACCAAGCAACCATGCAGTTTCATCATGACAAGCACCATGCGGCTTATGTGAAAAACTTGAATGATGCTGTCAATAAGTACCCACAACTCAAAGGCAAGAGTCTTGAGGACTTGGTGCGTAACCTGAGTAGCGTGCCGGAAGCTATTCGGACAACGGTACGCAACAACGGTGGGGGTCATCTCAATCACACCATGTTCTGGGAAATTATGGGTCCTAATGGTGGTGGACAACCCAAAGGTGCGATCGCTAAAGCTATTACAGATTCTTTTGGCAGCTTCGATACCTTTAAGCAGCAATTTAATGAAGCCGGAACCAAGCGTTTCGGCAGTGGATGGGCTTGGCTCGTTCGCTCCAAAGATGGCAAGCTGCAAGTGATTAGTACGGCGAATCAAGACAGTCCTCTCATGGAGGGCAGCTTTCCGATTATGGGTAACGATGTCTGGGAACATGCTTACTATCTGAAATACCAGAATAGGCGTGCTGATTACTTAACCGCTTGGTGGAATGTCATTAACTGGAATGAAGTGAACAAACGCTATGAGCAAGCCATGAAATCGTAAGAATTGACTTTCCCTGCGAATTGAGCGACAGGGATTCTATGTTCAACGGTAAGCAGGCCAGGGTGCAGGGGAGTTCTTACTCCCCTTATTTATTTTCGATTGACCTCATTCGGTTTGATTCGCGCCGATCCATCCCAGGAACAGAGGCAACCGTCTGTGTTCTGGATTGTGTCATCAAACCTTGACTTTCCTCCAAGTCTTAGCGAGTTAGCCAGAAGAGAGTCCTGTGAAATCCCCGGCTCAGATGATCCCCTTTGATCCCAGTCGGAGCGCAAATGTCATGATATTCTGACAAATGCTCCCCATCATGCCCGTAAATTCGTTAATTGACCGAAAATCAGCTGATCAATCCCCTTGACCCAACCCAGGGATCTTCTGTTACATAGTTTTATAAAGCGATCCCGAAGAAATGCTAAGAGATTAGCATCTCTGAGTTCATCGACGGCTGGCTCGATCCCAAGTCCCTGTATGAATGATGCCCCCTTGCTCAAAATCAACAGGGCATCACACAACAAAAACGGTGAGTAACTAAAAGTTGAAAAGCCTAAAAATTCAGTGCTTAAAGTGCTGTCTGACCAACAAATTTTTGTCTTTCATTCATCAGGATTGACCTACCTGCCGTCTTAAATATTGGAGAGCAAACATCATGGCAAAAGAACGCCCACCTTTAGAAGAGATGACCCTGCGGCAACTACGTAAAGTCGCTAGTGAGTATGGCATCTCTCGTTACAGCCGGATGCGTAAGGCGCAATTGCTGGCAGAAATACAAAAGATCCAACGCACAAAAATCTCTCCCAGTCTATCTCGCACAGTGGAGGCACAAGAAGAAGTGGAAGCTGCAAAGTTTGAATTAGGTCAGGATGATCGTACTGGTGGTACCCTCGCATCCGTGGATGAGGGGTTAGGAGATTTACCCGATGGTTACGGTGAAAGCCGGATTGTCCTAATGCCCCGCGACCCACAATGGTGTTATGCCTATTGGGATATTCCCAATGATCATAAAGAAGACCTACGCAGTCAGGGAGGACAACAGCTAGCGCTACGAATTTATGATGTCACCGACATCAACATTAACAATCAAAGCCCCCATAGCGTCCAAGAATATCCTTGTGATGAACTAGCACGGGAATGGTACTTGCCGATGCCTGTGAGCGATCGCGATTACGCGGTGGATATCGGTTATCGTTGTGCCGATGGTCGGTGGTTAACTTTAGCTCGTTCCGCCCCTGTACGTGTTCCTCCGGTTTATCCCTCCGACTGGATTGAAGATCAATTCATCACGGTTAGCTGGGAGGAAGACTTACGCGACAAGACCGTCTACACGTTGGTTCCCCCCAGCAAGCGGATGGCGACAAGCGCGGGAACTCAAGAAGGCAATACGAATGCGATTTACGACGCCATCTTTGGTATGGCGAAATCCGCCGAAGCTCAGCGCGTTGCCGGTTCCCTATACGGTTCCATGCAGCAAGCCCCAATCCACGAACAATCCATCAGCTCCTATGTCTTCCCATCTGGTGTGGGCATGTGGGCTGTCCCGACCACATCAGGTTTGAACATGTCTGGTGTTGGCATGTCGGGTGCTGGCTTCTCCGCTTCTGCGATTCCGATGCGTCCTCGCCAGTTCTGGCTGGTTGCAGATGCTGAGTTGATTGTCTACGGTGCTACCGAGCCAGATGCCACCGTAACCATTGGCGGACGCCCGATCAAGCTGAATCCCGATGGAACCTTCCGCTTCCAGATGTCCTTCCAAGATGGATTGATTGACTACCCGATTGTCGGCGTGGCAGCCGATGGAGAGCAGACTCGCTCAATTCACATGAAATTTAACCGCGAAACACCCTCGCGCAACACCAACACCAAAGAAGAAGCCGTTCCAGAATGGTTCGCCTAAAGAACTGGTAATTACACTTTAAGCTTCTCCCCCGGCAATGGTCGGGGGATTTTTTTCCAGAGATATCGCCGCCATTTAGAGCATAGTGTTGGTCAATGAATTTATTTGTAATAAATAAACACAGTGGCATCGAGAGGATAGGCAATCGGCTATAACCATGAAAGGCAAAAATTTTTGCCTATATTCGTCATCAACAGAAGGCTTTTGGGAGACATTTCCTCACTGACTATGGGTGGTCGAACCAAAATCTCTCGATATATTGACCTAAGGAGAATAAGAAACCCATGCGCTTGGAGATGGGATTGTGTAGGTGTGAGGTTGTAATCAAAGGCTTGCTAGCCAAGTCTGTGCTGCGGAAACTTGCCCCATTCGGTGTGGGAATTGCTTTTACGGGTAGTATTGGCGTATTCGTCTTTCCGAGTCCCTATGTTGATGCTGCGCCCTGCTGCACAGACGCGAATGCGGCAACGCCAACGGCTTCACCAGAGGCATCTGAAGACCTTGAAAACCTGGAAAGGAATATCCAGGGCATTCCAAAAGCGGCATCCCTAGAGAAATCCTCGACAAAAATTCCTACTCTTTCCTTAGACATAGAGAACGACTCCTCCTCCTTATCTATAGGGAACAGCTACCCTGAAGGGAAACCCCTATTCCTCCCCTCAATTTCTCTTCCGGAGTACGATTACGAAATTGCCTTCTCGACAACAACACTTTCAGCCAGCGCTTCCCGTCTTGATCCCATCCAGAACGCACCGCGCACGTCGGCTTCGCCCTCGTTCCTCGATCATTTGCCAGCACTGGTACCCAACTCTCTAGGCGACCTGACACAGAGAGTCGCGTGGCAACCCAGCTTGGTGCCGGAGGAGCATCCACACCCAGCTACAGTGAGCAAAGCCGCATCGGGGCTACTCGGCACGCCAGAGAAGGTTAACCGAGATTCGCGGCTCAGGTGGGAGGACTTCTCCGCTTTTTCTGTGTTTTCCCTCTCCCCCACAAAGCTGATGCCGTTAAGCGGTGAAAGCTTTCTCCCACCCCTATTCCTACAAGCGCAGCTCCCGACAACACCCCCACCCATTTCCCAGAACCTACAACCCAACCCCAACCAAGAACGCTTTTTACAACCGTCTACAACGCCAGCACCCCTAACACCGGACTCAACCTCACCTACTCAACCGTCTCTCAGTCCGAGTCTGGAAATACCGGATTTAGACTCACCCACTCAACCGTCTCCCACTCCCAGACTGGAAATACCGGATTTAGACTCACCCACTCAACCCTCACCGGTTCAACCCTCACCCACCCCAACGCAGGAACCGCCTGAAAACCAGACACCGGTTCAACCCTCACCCACCCCAACGCAGGAACCTGGTGAAGACAGGGCACCGATTCAACCCTCACCCACCCCAACCCCCACAACAGAGCCGAGCACTCAGACGATACCCGTCAAAAGCATCAAAGTAACTGGCAGTACTGTCTTTGGTTCACAGCAACTTAATCCCATCGTGCAACCTTATGAGGGGCGTACCCTGACTCTGGAACAACTCAGAGAAGTTGCGGATAAAATCACCCAATTGTACTTAGATCAGGGATACATCACCTCTAGAGCCATTCTGGCTAACCAAGTGATTCCTCCCGATGGGGTTGTGGAAATTGCCGTGATTGAAGGCAGTTTGCAAGACATTCAAGTCGAGGGAACGCGCCGAGTCAAACCCGGTTATATTCGCTCTCGCGTGCAGTTGGGTACCAGCAAACCTCTGAATACGGGTAAGTTGGAAGACCAATTGCGGTTACTACGAGCCGACCCTTTATTTGAGAATGTAGAGGCAAGTTTGCGAGCGGGAACGGGTGTGGGACAGAGCATTCTGATTGTTCGTGTCGTCGAGGCCGATCCCTTTGAAGGCAGTGTCGGTATTGACAACTATTCGCCGCCCAGCGTGGGTTCCGAACGCTTGGGACTCAACTTGCTCTATCGCAACCTGACGGGTTATGGGGATGAAATTGCCGCTTCGTACTACCACACGACAACCAGTGGTGCGGATAGTTTTGACTTCAGCTATCGCATCCCACTGAATGCGATGAACGGCACTCTGCAACTGAGAGCCGCTCCGAGTCGCAATAAAATTACCCAAGAACCGCTGAACATCTTTGATATTCGAGGGAAATCTGAGCTGTATGAAATGAGTTTTCGGCAGCCGTTAATTCGCTCACCCAGAGAAGAATTGGCTTTATCTCTAGGATTTACCTACCAGGAAGGACAGACCTTTCTGTTTGGTTCACCGTCTCCTTTTGGCATTGGCCCAGATGAAGAGGGTGTCAGCAGCACCAGAGTGATTAAGTTTGGTCAAGATTATTTGCGCCGTGATGTAAAAGGTGCTTGGTCGTTGCGATCGCTTTTTAGTTTCGGCATCGGTGCGTTGGGAGCCACGACCAATCCCGACCCTATACCCGATGGGCGCTTCGTGAGCTGGCTTGGTCAAATCCAGCGCGTCCAAATTCTCAATGAGGATAACTTTTTAATTGTGGGAGCTGACATTCAGCTCACGCCGGATAGTTTATTGCCATCCCAACAATTTGTGATTGGGGGCGGTCAATCCTTACGAGGTTATCGACAAAACCTCCGCTCCGGTGACAATGGCGTGCGCTTCTCCATTGAAGACCGTATTACGCTACAGCGAAATGAAGCGGGTGCGTCTATCTTTCAACTCGCGCCCTTCGTCGATGCAGGCGTCGTTTGGAATAAGTCAGATAATCCGAATAATCAATTTTTACCCTCACAGCGGTTTTTAGCCGGCATTGGTTTGGGCATCATTTGGGAAGTCCAACCGGGATTAAGTCTTCGAGTGGACTATGGACATCCCTTAATTAAGGTCGATGATCGAGGCGAGAATGCCCAAGATCAAGGCTTCTATTTTAGTGTTCGCTATCAATTTTAGGGTTCTGGAGACTGAGGTATTGAAGCGCAAAGACCTTGATACTTGATCAGCTCAGAGGCATAAAACATGGCATCCTCTTCTCCCCCAGACTTCCCAGCCTCCCCAGATTCCTCACCTTCTTACCCTGCAACTTGAAAGCCGATTAGGTTACTTCAGGCTGCAATTCACCCATTACCCTCTATGCCAAGGGCGAGAAGTTTTCTCTACAATTTTGTGGGACGATTAAACTACTTTCAACAATAACGAGGCGCGGCATGACTCAGCGAGCGCTGCTGCTGGTAAATCGTCACTCTCGGCGAGGGGAGGAAACTCTCTCCCACGCTATCAGCCAGTTACAATCGCTGGGCTTTCAACTGTTTGAAGAATCGACAGCAAAGCCCCAGCATTTGTCAGACCTGATCCGTCATTATCGCGATCGCGTGGATTTAGTGATCATTGGCGGTGGAGATGGCACCCTCAATGCCGCCGTCGAAGGGTTAGTGAGTACTCAGTTACCCTTAGGCATTTTGCCTCTGGGAACAGCCAATGACCTCGCACGCACCCTGAGAATCCCGCCGTCGATACCCAAAGCTTGTGAGGTGATTGCAACCGGTCACACTCAGCGGATTGACCTAGGTCGGGTCAATCATAAGCATTTTTTCAATGTCGCTAGTCTGGGACTTTCCGTACAAATCACCAACCAACTCGACAAAAAAGCCAAACGCGTATGGGGAGTCCTTGCTTATGCGGCGACTGCCCTGAAAGTGGTTTGGAAAGTTCGACCCTTTTGGGCGGAAATTCGGACCCAAGAACAGTCAATTCGGGTCAAAACCGTACAAATTGCTGTGGGTAACGGACGATATTATGGTGGAGGCATGGCGGTGGCGAATGATGCGGCGATCAACGACCAACGCCTGGATCTTTATAGCTTGGAATATCAGCAGTGGTGGCAAATTATCCTGTTACTTCCGGCGATATGGCGAGGCAGGCAGGCCGATTGGTCGGGTGTGCGTACCCTGGAGGGTAAAGAATTTGAAATTCTAACTCGCAAACCTCAGCCAATCAATGCCGACGGGGAAATCGTGACCTACACCCCGGCTAAATTTCGACTCATCCCCAAGGCAATCACCGTTTTCGTGCCTGAGTTTCCCTTACTGGGAGAGATTAAAATTAACGGTTGATTACCGCTCAATCCCATGGGTACTCTGTCATTAGTCTTTAAGACTATGATTGAGTTCGTATCGTGTTACAGCAAGCAGTACCCGTGACTCCATCTAGTCATTCAAATTCTCGGCCCGCTCTGGCAAATGCATGGCACACCCTAGACGTTGAGAAGGCCCTTTTAGAGTTGGGCAGTAATGCAGAAACTGGTCTGACATCCCAACAGGTTGAAGAGCGGTTGCAACAGTATGGACCCAATGAATTAGAAGAAACCGCCGGTCGTAGTAAGTGGGAAATCCTCCTCGATCAGTTCAAAAACATCATGTTGGTGATGTTGATTGTGGTAGCGATTATTTCAGGGGTTTTAGACTTGATCGCACTGCAACAAGGACCCTCTGACGGCGGAGTTCCCTTCAAAGATACGATCGCGATTATGGCGATCGTAATTCTTAACGGTATCTTGGGCTACCTTCAAGAAAGCCGTGCGGAGAAAGCACTTGCCGCTCTTAAGCGCCTTTCTTCCCCGAAGGTGCGAGTCATTCGAGATGGCAGACCCCTTGAGATTGACGGCAAACAACTGGTGCCGGGGGACATCATGCTCCTAGAAGCAGGTGTTCAGGTGTCAGCCGATGCGCGTTTAATTGAGGTATCCAACCTCCAAATTCGGGAAGCTGCCCTGACTGGGGAAGCTCAAGCGGTCACTAAGCAGGTTGATGCTCAACTGCAAGAAGAAACACCTTTGGGCGATCGCGTTAATTTGGTGTATCAAGGAACCGAAGTCGTTCAGGGACGAGGTACTGCCATCGTCGCGAGTACGGGGATGCGGACAGAACTCGGTAAAATTGCCGAGATGTTGCAAGCGGTGGAAAGTGAACCGACGCCCTTGCAACAGCGGATGACTCAACTGGGTAACGTGTTGGTCACGGGTTCCCTGGTTCTAGTGGCGCTAGTCGTCGTGGGCGGTATGCTCAAATCCTACCTGGATACGCGCAGATTTGATGGCGGGGTCTTGCAGGAGCTGGTGGAAGTTTCTCTTTCTATGGCTGTCGCTGTCGTCCCGGAAGGTCTACCCGCCGTTATTACCGTGACTCTGGCGTTGGGAACACAGCGCATGGTGCGTCGCAACGCCTTAATTCGTAAACTCCCAGCCGTAGAAACCCTAGGGAGTGTGACAACGATTTGCTCTGATAAAACCGGCACACTGACTCAAAATAAAATGGTCGTGCAGCATGTCGCCACGGTGGAGCAAACGTTTAGCGTGACAGGGGAGGGTTACACCCCAACAGGCGAGTTCAAAATCGATAATCAGTCCATTAGACCCGAACAGTATCCAGAACTGCAAACGCTGCTAATAGCCTGTGTCGTTTGTAATGATGCCGTTTTACAGCAGGAAGATGCAAAAAGTCAAGAGAATGGCAAAAAGAAATCGACGACTCATTCGCAACAGCAATGGATCATTTTAGGTGACCCAACCGAAGGGGCTTTACTCTCCCTATCCGGAAAAAGCGGTTTGGAAAAAGACTCGTTAACTCGTCAACTCAAGCGAGTAGAAGAATTTCCGTTCTCCTCAGAACGCAAGCGGATGAGTGTGATTTGTGAAGGCAGAACTCAAAACGTTGCCCAACATGCTCAAGAATCGCCTTTTGTCATGTTTACGAAAGGTTCTCCAGAACTGATTTTGGAACGTTGTCAAACCTATCAGCAAGGGGATAGGGTTGAGACACTGACAAATACCCAGCGTCAGCACATCTTGGATCAGAATAACCAGATGGCAGGTTCAGGATTGCGCGTACTGGGATTTGCCTACAAACCTTTAGAGAGTATACCTTCACAAGCCTTAGAGGACTCGGCTGAGCGAGGGTTGATTTGGCTGGGGCTAGTGGGAATGCTCGATGCCCCGCGCACCGAAGTGCGGGGCGCGGTGGCACAGTGCCGTGAGGCGGGTATTCGTCCGATTATGATTACCGGTGACCATCAATTGACGGCACAAGCGATCGCGCAAAGTTTAGGCATTGCTGAACCCGGAGATCGCGTCCTCAACGGTCAAGAATTACAACGACTCAGCCAAGAGGAACTCGAACAAGAAGTCGAACATGTCAGCATCTATGCCCGTGTCTCCCCAGAACACAAACTGCGGATCGTCCAAGCGCTTCAGAGTCGAGGGAAATTCACAGCGATGACAGGCGACGGGGTGAACGATGCACCAGCCCTAAAACAAGCCGATATTGGTATTGCCATGGGAATCACCGGCACCGATGTCAGTAAGGAAGCCAGCGATATGGTACTCCTTGATGACAACTTTGCCACAATTGTCCATGCCGTCGAAGAAGGTCGGGTCGTTTACACCAATATCCGCCGATTTATTAAATACATCCTGGGTAGCAACATTGGTGAAGTATTAGTCATTGCTGCTGCACCCATCATTGGACTGGGTGGCGTTCCTCTGACACCGTTACAAATTCTTTGGATGAACCTCGTTACTGATGGGTTGCCCGCCCTCGCCTTGGCTGTAGAACCGCCGGAACCTGATGTGATGAAACGCCCTCCCTTTAGTCCCCGTGAGAATATTTTTGCCAGAGGGTTGGGGTCTTATATGGTTCGTGTCGGCATTGTGTTTGCGATTATCAGCATTGCTTTAATGGTATGGGCTTACAACTATACTCATGCCCCTGGCTATCCGGGAAATCCAGATACTTGGAAAACAATGGTATTTACTACCCTCTGTATTGCCCAAATGGGACATGCTTTGGCGGTTCGATCCATCTCTCGCCTCGTAATAGAGGTGAATCCCTTCTCTAATCCTTATTTGCTCTGGGCTGTTGTGGTTACGAGCGCGCTACAGCTAGCTCTCGTCTATGTTCCGCCTCTGCAAGGTTTCTTCGGGACTCACTACCTCACCGGGACAGAATTGCTGATTTGCCTAGGCTTTAGTTCCTTATTGTTTGTTTGGGTTGAGATGGAGAAACTGTTCTTCCGCTTTTACTATTCCCGTCGTGCTTAAATCATTAGTGCAAAGAGGGGTTGAAAGTTGAAAGTTGGTAAGTTGGTAGCTTAATAGTTGGCAAGGAAAGCAGGTTGATATGTTTTAACCCCCTAAGGTTATAACTTTCAACCTTCAACCCAATGACCCAAGAGCAAAATGTATCTAAAAACTTTGCACCTTAAACAGTTTCGTAATTACCGAGACTGCATTGTGGATTTTGATGCCCCCAAGACGATTTTGGTAGGCAATAATGCTCAAGGGAAGTCGAATCTGCTAGAGGCGGTGGAGTTGCTCTCGACACTTAAGAGTCATCGCTCCGTGCGCGATCGCGACCTCGTTTTAGAAGAAGCGGCGGTGGGTCAAATTCGGGCGAACCTGGAACGTGCCTATGGTTCAGTCGATCTTGATTTAACTCTCCGCACTCAGGGACGACGCACCGTTGCCCTCAACCGGGAAGCCTTACGCCGCCAGCTTGACTTTTTAGGTATTCTCAATGCGGTGCAGTTCTCCAGTCTGGATTTGGAACTGGTGCGGGGGGCACCTGAACGGCGTCGCAACTGGCTCGATTCCCTCTTGATTCAATTGGAACCCATCTATGCCTACATCTTGCAACAATATAACCAGGTCTTGCGGCAGCGTAACGCCCTCCTGAAAAAATACCGAGTTGGGGCAGCTGAAGGCCAGCTTGAGGAATCATCCAGAGAGTTATATTCAGAGCTAGCACTGTGGGATGTACAACTGGCGACCACTGGTTCACGCGTCACTCGGCGTCGAGCGAGAGTTGTAGAACGGTTGGCACCCCTGGCAGCGGCGTGGCACACGAGTATTAGTGGGGCAACCGAGGTGCTGGACGTAACCTATGCGCCCAATATTCGCGCTGAAAAAGATGACCCAGAAGAAGTACAAAAGGCATTTTTAGACAAAATCCAACAGCGTCGAATTCCTGAACAAAGCCAAGGGACGACTCTGGTTGGCCCTCACCGAGATGAAGTTGAGTTTACCATCAACCAGACACCGGCTCGGTCGTATGGCTCTCAGGGGCAGCAACGCACATTGGTGTTGGCGCTGAAGCTGGCAGAACTCAAACTGATTGAGGAAGTTGTCGGTGAACCCCCCTTATTGTTGCTCGATGATGTATTGGCAGAACTTGACTTAAACCGTCAAAATCAGCTTTTGGAGGCCATTCAAGACCGCTTTCAAACTCTGATTACGACAACCCATTTAGGAGCGTTTGATTCCCAGTGGTTGAATTCTTCTCAAATTCTTTCAGTTCATGCGGGGCAAATTAGTAGTTTTTAGTCATTCATCATTAGTCAATTTATATCAGTAATTATCAGGATTTTTTGTATTAAATTTAAAATCATTTAGCCGTTATTTATTTAATAATTGTAATTATCCTCTCATTTATAATTTTAATTTCCCCTAAAGAAATAACAATATAAAGATACTTTAAAGAAATGACTAAAATCCGCTTTTTTCTAGGTTGGATTCTTGACCCTAACGGGTAGGCGTCAATAGACTAAAAAGAACTGATCGATGAAATTGGCTCTAGGTATTTTAGGACAGCTAGCCGAAGGGCGATGTGTTGATTTCATTCAACCAACGCACTGGAAAGCTTTAGTCTACAGCCGTGGGAGCTTTAGGTAGAAACTGATCAGTCCATCATTCCACGTTATTTTTCCCTAAAAACGCTATGACAACTGAAATCGAAAAAAGCGAAGAAACGGTTGAAATTCAACAAGAATCGCCCCTCATAGAAGTGAAGGTTGAAGATAACCTGATGTTGAGTAAGATGCCTTCTCCAAAACCAGCTAAAGAGGAGCAATGGCTACAGTTTGGAGAAAAAACCTCTGATTTTATTACTGATTTGCAAAATTCTGTTGGGGATTTCTTCAATAAATATCAGCCACTTCTCGGAAGCCTTGGCTGGATTTTCTTGGCCTTAATTGGCGTTAAACTCATGCTCGCTTTACTGAATGCTCTCAATGATATCCCATTGTTATCCGTGCTTTTAGAACTCATTGGTCTAGGTTACGGAATTTGGTTTATTTACCGCTATTTATTAACCGCTGCAACCCGTCAAGAACTTTCAGGAGAAATTCAGAACTTCAAAAAACAAGTTCTCGACGTAGAAAGTTAATACGGTGTCGTAAAATACTTCGGGAATGTGAGTAAACTGGGGTGATCTCAAATAATTTCGTTAGACTCAACGAAAAGCCAATCATTTTTAATAGAGAATAGGAGGGGCACGGAATGTCGTGCCCCTCCTTTTTGTCGCTACAAGCCTCAACTGCACACATGGCAACTGAAATCGAACGTAAATTTTTAGTCAAAGGTGATCAGTGGCGATCACTGGCTACGGGGACTCTCTATCGTCAAGGCTACCTTTCCACAAAAAAAGGCTGTTCCGTGAGAGTGCGCCTTGCGGGCAATCAAGGATATTTCACGATCAAGGGTGCAACGCAGGGTTGTTCCAGGGCAGAGTATGAGTACCCTATCCCAGCCGAGGATGCTCAAGAAATGTTGGATAATTTGTGCGAAGCGCCCCTGATTGAAAAAACTCGATACAAAATTGAGTACGCTGGCTTGACTTGGGAAGTAGACGAGTTTGCCGCTGAAAATCAAGGATTAATTATCGCAGAAGTTGAACTCACGGACGAAAATCAATCCATTGAACTCCCAGAATGGATTGGCAAAGAAGTGTCTGATGATCCCAGATACTACAATGCTAATTTAGTTGAAAATCCCTATAGCCAGTGGTCAGATTTGTAGGTAGGCAGTGCCCACTCTACTACAGAATTAAGCAACTCGACTGCCCCAATCAATGTAGGGTAACTTGGCAGCCGTAGCTTGAATTTGGTCAACTTGAGCGATGAGTTGTCCGCAAGTATCCCAAGTTCCTGTAGTCAGCATTTGGCGTGCTCCCTCACCTAGAGTGACAGCCGATTGGAAGTCGCCACAACGAACTTGCATCGCTTCTAAATCTACTGTTATCGAAGCTTGAGGATTGTCTTTCAAGATTGTTTGTAACTGCTGAATCGTTTCTGTTGGTGCTGTCACACAAGGAATTCCGATCGCCACACAATTGCCAAAGAAGATTTCCGCATAACTCTCTCCTACAATGGCTTGAATTCCCCATTTTGATAGAGCTTGAGGAGCGTGTTCTCTGGAAGAACCACAGCCAAAGTTGCCGTTAACCACTAAAATATTGGCACCTTGATACTGAGGTTGGTCAAAGGGATGTTCTCCTTTAGCTTGAGTGCGATCATCCGCAAACGCTTGTTCTCCCAAACCATCAAATGTGACACACCGTAAAAACCGAGCGGGGATAATGCGATCGGTATCGATATCATTACCCACTAAAGGAATTGCCCGTCCTGAAACTGCTTGAACTTGACTCATTATTCTACCTTTGTGCTTATTGGCGACCTGTTACAAAGAATGTAGTAATTTCGTGCCAGACTCCCTTGTCTGTAGCTATTGTCTCAATTTCTGCCCTGAATTCCGCTTTCAATTGCTCGATTTGCTCATCTGATAGCCCAAAAAGGGGATGACCATTCGGATGAAGCCATTTGCCTTGCCAAAAATTTTTAGCATCATCGAGACTGAGATAACTCCCGAATTGCTCGGTTTTTATTTCGATGTCTTTAAATCCTATGTCTTGAAGTAGAAGACGACATTTTTCTGGACTTCCAAGTGGTTCGTGGAGGTTCGGTAATGACAAGTCATACTTAGCGCAAACTTTAATAATGATAGGCGTGAAAAACGATGTTACCGACCAAGAGGAAAAGGCGACAAGTCCACCCTTTTTGAGCCAGCGATACCAATTGCGTAACGCCGCCTGGATATCACTCAGCAAGACAATGGCTGTGGCACAAAAAATCGCATCGAAACGCTCATCCTCAAAGTTGATTGATTCGGCATCAGCTTCAATTAGTTCGATGTTTTGTAACCCAGTTGCTTTGATTTTTCGTCGTGCTTGGTCGAGCATTCCTGGGGTAAAATCGACTCCGATTACTTTACCTTCAGAACCTACAATCTCAGCAGCAGCGATCGCAACGATACCCGTCCCTGTGGCTACATCCAAGATCTGTTGTCCGGGTTGCAGTTGCGCCAATTCAACCAGAGGAATCGCTCGACGATAGGTAAAGTCATTGTCATAGTTGGTTCTCGTGTCGTAGAACGCAATGATTTCCTGCTTATATTCGTTGGGATTCGTCTGCCGGGTCATGTTGAAGTCAATCTTTATAGGCAGTAGGGTGCCTTCACTCCGTTAACACACTCTACCATCTACTATCGGCTGCTGCGATCGCTCATAGACATTCTCTTGGGAGGCATCTCCAAAACCAAGCAGGACTGACTAGAGATACTATGGGCTTTTCCCTGGTTTTCTTGGGAAGAACCCAATTTGATGGCAACGCTAGTAGAGTCATACAAATGCTATAGCCAAAAAATAGCTTGTAAAACTAACTGTACACGCTGAGCAATTTTCTTAATTTTTGGTTTTATTGATGTTGTTGTCTTAACTGAGACTACCTTTCCTGAACTTGTGATAACAAGGAGCTAAAACAGCAGGATTATCACGCCGTGAAACGATTAATAAATAACACAAAATTGGAGCGAAAGTTTTATTGCTAAAGGTAAGATAGTCTGCCTCTAATTCTATCAGTTCGATATTTTGTAACTTTGATTGGTATCTGGAAATACATTTGACAAGCTATGTCTTAAGTAGGAGTGCGAATCTACTTCTTAAGCAGCAGATTTTCTGAGACGTAATAGTTAGCATGTGAATGTAGAAATACGCTTAGTGCCAAGTTATAGATATGACTGATAACAAACTGCCTTTTAACCAACCTGACGCCAATCCTGATTTCGAGCAAAAGAATATTAAGCCGATTGAGAACCAGCCGCCTCAGGCCCAGACTGATGAAAATGCTGAATCTCCACATGATGAATCATCAGGCTCAGGCATAGGTGCGAGAGTAGCTGGAGCAGCAGTCGGTGGTATACTCGGTGCCCGCTCTGGAGGAGTTGTTGGTGCTGTAGCTGGTGCTGTTGCTGGGGCTATGATTGGAAAGGGCACTGCTGATACAGTTAACCGCGCTGTAGATAATTTAGGGGATGCAGCACACACGGTAGCAGAGGGTGTTAAAGAGACGGTAGAAGAGCTAGGCACAGCCGCAAAGCAAACTGTTGATGAAGTCAGACCCTCTATTAAAGGTACAGCAGAAGCAATCAAAGAGACAGTTCAGGAGACTAAGCCTTCGATTACAGGTATCGCACAATCTGTCGATCAGACAGTGAAGGAAACCAAGCCTTCTGTAGTCAATGCAGTCAAGGGGGCATCTGAGGAAGTCCAACCGACAATTAGAGAAGTAAAAGAGTCAGTCAAGCAGACCGTTGAAGGTGTTAAGCCTTCCGTACAAAGTGCAGCAGAATCTATTAAGAGTACTGCTGATGAAGTTAAGCCTTCCGTTAAAGCTGTAGCTCAGGAAATTGAAGGTGCCACCAAGGATGTGAGAGCGACTGTAAAAGATACAGCAAGGTCGGTTGAGCCATCGATAAGAAGTGCAGCCGAATCCCTTAAGTCATCAGGCAAGAGTGCCGCTGAATCTATTAAGTCATCGGCTCACAATACAGCCGAATCTGCTAAAGGTGCAGCGCAGGATATGAAGTCATCTGTTCACAATGCAGCCGAATCTGCCAAAGGTGCAGCGCAGGATATGAAATCATCTGCCCAAGGTGCAGCGCAGGATATGAAATCATCTGCCCAAGGTGCAGCGCAGGATATGAAATCATCTGCCCAAGGTGCAGCCGAATCCGCTAAAGGTGCAGCGCAGGATGTGAAGTCATCTGCCCAAAGTGCAGCCGAATCCGCCAAACTGGAAAACAAAGATCAGGATATTCACCTCTCCGGCAGTCCTGAAATCAAAGAAAGAGTGATCATCGAGGATAAGAGAACCATTAAAAACACGGACACGCCAAAGTAAGAACTCGACTCAATCTGGCTACAGCGAGTACATAGATAGTTGAACAGAGAGTGGACTTGAGCAAAAAGTCCACTCTTTGCTATGGGATGCCCCTACAGCAACTCCCGCACATCAGCAACTTCACCCTTCACCGCAGCAGCTACTACCATTGCCGGACTCATCAGCAGTGTACGTCCCGTTGCTGAACCCTGACGCCCTTTGAAATTGCGGTTAGAAGAAGAGGCACTCAACTGGCTACCTTGGAGCTTATCGGGATTCATCGCCAGACACATCGAGCATCCCGGTTCGCGCCACTCAAACCCAGCTTCCTGAAAGATTTTGTCCAATCCTTCTGCTTCTGCTTCCTGTTTCACCCGTTCTGAACCCGGGACGACAAACGCTTTTACTCCCTCCGCTACCCGCTTGCCAATAGCATATTTTGCCGCTTCGCGCAAGTCACTGAGCCGTCCATTTGTGCAGCTACCGATAAAGCAGACATCGACTTTTGTGCCTTGAAGGGGTGCGCCTGGGGTGAGATGCATGTAGCGGTAAGCCTCTTGTGCGATCGCACGTTCACTTTCTGGCATACTCTCCGGCGTGGGAACCACTTCATTAATCGCAATTCCCTGTCCCGGTGTAATCCCCCAAGTTACCGTGGGCGCAATTTCCGCCGCCTCAAAGGTGACGACATCATCATAAATGGCATCTTCATCGCTACGGAGGCTTGTCCACCATGTCACCGCTTGCTCCCAGTCTTCGCCCTTAGGGGCAAAATCTCTGCCCTTGAGGTATTCAAACGTCACCGCATCGGGGTTTACGTACCCACAACGAGCACCTCCCTCGATCGCCATGTTGCAAACGGTCATCCGTTCTTCCATGCTCATCTGCTCGAAGGTAGTGCCAGCAAACTCATAAGCGTAGCCAACCCCACCTTTAACCCCAAGGGTACGGATGATATGGAGGATGACATCTTTGGCATAAACGCCGGCAGGCAATTTCCCGTTAACTTCAATCTTGCGGACTTTGAGCTTAGACAGGGCAAGAGTTTGGGAGGCTAGCACATCGCGAACTTGAGAGGTACCGATGCCAAATGCGATCGCCCCAAATGCCCCATGTGTTGAAGTATGAGAGTCACCGCAAGCGATTGTCATTCCGGGTTGGGTTAACCCCAGTTCCGGGGCAATCACATGGACAATTCCTTGACTGCCAGACCCAATGTTATAAAAGCGAATATCGTGTTCTTTACAGCTTTTTTCCAAAGCTTGCATCATCTCTTCTGCCAGGACATCGACAAAAGGACGCGCTTGGTTATCGGTAGGAACGATATGGTCTACGGTAGCAACAGTGCGCTCAGGATACAGCACCTTCAGTCCCCGTTCCCGCAGCATAGCAAAAGCTTGGGGGCTAGTAACTTCGTGGATTAAGTGTAAACCAATCAATAGTTGAGTCTGACCCGAAGGCAAAATGCCGACAGTATGTAAGTCCCAAACTTTATCAAATAGTGTTCTAGCGCTCATCTGGAAAAGGCAGCCACTTGAATCTAAGGATAGTGACAAGTCACCAGTTGCGATCGGCGATCGGTTAGATGCTTGAATCTTTTATTGTAGAACGATCGCGTCACTCACATTCGCTGTGGCGATAGGATGAACATTTGTGAGAGTTGTTGCTCACTCGTTCTCAATTAGGCATCCTTGAATAAGGATATCTTTTCTTTGCCTTTGCTTTTGTGCCTAGAATAGACCTAACTTATGCCTATTTTTGAAGCGTTTTATATTTTAGCTCTCGATGAAATTCGAGCGCAGCATCATCTAGAAAACGAACTTAGGTGGTTAGAATCTACACTAGGTATTTCTGAAATTAATTGGTCAAGTTCTAAACTGGGTAGATTGAGAAATCGTCCTAGAATATTTCTCTTGATAAAGTTTAGTAAATAACAATGGTAGCTTCCATCACTACACAATAAGCTAAATAGTTGAGGGAGAAGCTTTCCGTGAGATGAGATACAAACAAATTACCGAGCTCACACCAGAACAACAAGCCCTCATACCTATAATTCGGGATGAGTGGATACGCATTGGTTTAGATACAACACCGATTAATCCCCAAAAAGCCGAAGATGCGATCGCGCTGGCTTATAAGTGCGCTAGATTGAAGCCACCTCAACAAATTCTGTGGTTCAATAATCCTGTGGAGGCGTTAACTTCTATCGCTTCTGAGCCAGAACTTCGCAAGGAGGCTATCCGGGCTACCGTTGGCGAGGCTGTCTTCAATACGGCTTTTAATACGGTTAGGGCGGCTGTCGCGGAGGCTATTCGGTATGCGATCGAAGATGCGATCGCAGAGGCTGTGGAGGCTGCTGTTGAGGATACTGTCTTCAATGTCGAGATGGCTGTTAAGGAAGCTGTTGGGGAGGCTGTCTTCTATCAGATCGGGAGTGCCTGGGGTTTAGTGGATGTGCAATCACTGGCTAGTTATGCCTACTTTGATGCAATTGGCGTTGATTGCTCGAAGCTAAAAGGGTTATGGGCTACGGCTAAGCACTGCGGTTGGTGGTGGGCGTTTAAAAATATTGCGGTTGTTACGCCTAAACCTTCAGTCATTCACTTAGATGAACAGGGAAGATTGCATGGATTAGGAGTACCAGCGGTTGCCTATGAGGGATTCAATGTGTACGCCTATCATGGGGTAAGATTACCGGAAAAATATGGAAAAGTACCTCCCAACCAGTGGCAAGCTAAATGGTTATTAGAAGAGAATAACGCTGAGCTGAGACGAATATTAATTCAGGAAATTGGTTACGTCCGAATTTGTCAGGAGTTGCAAGCCATTGAATTAGATTCTTGGCAAGAATACACCCTCTTGAAAATCGATTCTGATGTGGATGTGGAGCCAATTTATCTCTTAAAAATGAGCTGTTCTAGCACAGGATACATCCATGCATTACGTGTTCCGCCTGATGTACCATCAGCTAGAGAAGCGATTGCGTGGGTCAATTGGGGAATAAATTCAGAGGAGTTTTCTGTACAAACTTGAGATTCTTTAGAGAGGTAGCGATCGCGTTATCCAGAGAAGGTGTGATTGTGTTCACCTGTATTTCCCAATAAAAACAACGCCTACCGATATCGGTAGGCGCACATTCAAGTAAGCTATCAAAAATTTACCATTTGAGCAGGTTAAATTGCTCCATATCCACCGTCTCACGGTTGCGGTAAATCGAAAGCACAATCGCTAAACCTACTGCTGCTTCTGCTGCTGCCACAGTAATGACAAACACCGTAAACACCTGACCTTTAATCTCTTGTGGATCAATAAAGTTGGAGAACCCCATTAAATTCAGGTTCACGGCATTTAGCATGAGTTCAATTGACATCAGCACTCGAACAGCATTGCGGCTCGTAATTAAGCCATAAATGCCAATACAGAACAGAGCAGCCGCTAAAAGTAAGAAGTATTGGAGTTGGAGGTGCATGAATCTTCTGTGTGATCAACGAGATTTTTAATTAAGGCTAAAGGATGAAGTTCCTTAACGTTCTCTTGGAGTCGCACCAGCGGCTGACACCAATTCACGCGGGCGTTCTGGCAGCGTCGAAGCCGTTGCTGTGCCAGTATCACGAGGGATGAGTTCCTCTGGAATATAATCCCGACGTGCCAAGATGATTGCACCCACCATTGCCATTAACAACAATACAGACGCTAGCTCAAACGGCAATAAAAAGTCGCTGAAGAAATGCATCCCAATCTTCACAACGGAACTCTCACCTATGATAGGCGCACCAGTATAAACAGACCAATGTGTCGCCAGTACCATTGTGCTCAGAAGTACAAACAAACCGGCACAAACGAGTGCGGTTGACCCTTGGCGAATCCAGCGATTAGCCATTGGCGCAAAATCCTCTCGCTTGTTCACCAGCATGATGGCAAACAAAATCAGAACGTTAACGGCTCCTACATAAATCAATAATTGTGCCGCTGCCACAAAGTCAGCATTGAGTAAAAGATATAAACCGGCAATGCTGACGAAGACACCACCCAATAAAAAAGCCGAGTAGACGATGTTAGAAAGTAGGACTACGCCCAAAGCTGTCCCAATCATCATCACTGACAGTATGCCAAATGAAACAAGCTGAACTCCTTCCGCTAGATTCACCGTTACCTAATCTCCTTGACTGTTAAGTTTAGATTTTGGATTTTGGATTTTGGATTTTAGGAGCCCGGTTTATGCATGGCTGCGAAGAAAGCCGCACAAATGATTCATCCAAAATCTAAAGTCGTAAATCCCTAATCAGTTGACAACTATTTCTGTGTAGTTTCTTCTTTCTTTGGTTCCATCTGCTCCGCAATTTGCTCTGGACGCAAAGCAGCGCGTTGAGAACCTTGAGCCAAATCATGCGGGTCTAAAACGCCCTTCGGCAGGTAAGCCAGTTCGCGTAAGGCAGTGACCATTGGGTCTTGTGTAACTTTGTACGGTAGCCGTCCCATTGCCACATTGTCGTAATTGAGTTCGTGGCGCTCGTAGGTGGAAATTTCGTACTCTTCGGTCGCGGATAGACAGTTCGTTGGGCAGTATTCGATACAGTTGGCGCAGAAGATACAAACCCCGAAATCAATGCTGTAGCTCTTGAGTTTTTTCTTCTTGCTGGCTTTGTCAAAGTCGTAGTCTACGACTGGCAGGTTAATCGGACAAACCCGAACACAGACTTCGCAGGAAATGCACTTATCAAACTCAAAGTGAATCCGACCGCGAAACCGCTCGGAAGGGATGAGTTTCTCGTAAGGATACTGTACTGTGACAGGACGCCGTTGCATGTGGTCGAAGGTAACCGATAGACCTTGACCAATATAGCGGGCAGCTTGAACGGTTTCTTTGGCGTAGTCGCCAACTTGTTTAAGGAACTTCAGCATAGTTGTGAGTGTCTCTCTCTTTTTAAAGTCCTTGGCCGGAAGAGAGGTGAAAATTAACAGGTTGTACTCCACAGGAGAAGCCGAAGGATCAGTTAAAAGTTCTAACCTTCTAACGTTACTAACCTGCAACCTTCAATCTAACCGCCAAAGGCAAAAGGAAATGCTAATTTAAGTGCGGCAGTCAGGAGTAAATTAACCAGACCGATGGGAAGCAGGAACTTCCATCCTAGATTAAGAAGCTGGTCAATACGAACGCGGGGAAGTGTCCAGCGCAGCAGAATGGCAATAAAGACCAGGAAATATGCCTTAAGGAGGGTCATGGTAATCCCCAGCGATGCGGTGATCACCTGCAACCAAGAACTGGTTTCACTAACACCCAGCCAATTGGCTAACTGATCGAGAGGAATCGGAAATTCCCAGCCACCCAGGTACAGAACAGCAACGAGTAAGGCAGACAGCACCAGGTTGACGTAGGAACCGATATAAAACAGAGCAAATTTCATCCCAGCGTACTCGGTTTGATACCCAGCCACTAGTTCTTCTTCCGCTTCCGGAAGGTCAAAGGGTAGTCGCTCACATTCTGCCAAAGCGGAAATCCAAAAGATCAGGAAACCCACGGGTTGACGCCAAATGTTCCAGCCCAAAATGCCGTAGCCCGATTGCTGCTCCACAATATCAATAGTGCTCAGGCTGTTGGACATCAGCACAATAGCGAGGACTGCCAGCGCTAGAGGAATTTCGTAACTAATCGATTGTGCTGCCGCCCTCAAGCCACCCAACAGCGAGTATTTATTGTTGGAGGCATAGCCTGACATTAACAAACCAATCGGCTGAACGCTGGATAAAGCAATCCATAAGAATATCCCTGTTCCCACATCGGTGATGACGAGGTTCTGTCCAAAAGGCACAATTAAGTAGGACAGAAACACAGGCAGCACGACAAGGATGGGTCCGAGTGTGAAGAGCCACCGATCCGCTTTAGCGGGAACAATGTCTTCTTTAAAGACTAGCTTCAGACCATCTGCTACAGGCTGGAGAACACCCAGGGGACCGGCGTATTCGGGGCCAATGCGCTGTTGAGCCGCAGCAGAAATTTTCCGTTCTAGCCAGACGAGTACCAAGACGCCCACCGTTGTACCGATAATCATCAGAAACATCGGTAGCGGCATCCAAATGGCTTTAGCCGCACCAGGTGGGATGCCCAAGTCCCTAAGCGATTGAATAAAATTTCCTTGGAGGTCAATTCCTGGATTCATCTTTGCCGATACGTGTAATTACTGAGGCAGTTCGATACACAGGGTATCGAATACATCTATACAGCTCTTTTGTAAAGATTTTTTTAGGAGCCTCTCTGCCTAGTATATCGTTGGATGGTTATTGGCTCAGCACCACTCCTCAGAATTTATACTTATCACGATGGTTAGGTTTTCTTCTGAGTTCTTATCAGTTGGGATAGCCTCTATCGTCTATATAGTTTTAGTTGATGCTTGTTCAACTACCTAGGGGTCATAGTAAGGGGTGTTCCAGAGGGAGGGTGATTCTGAGTGACAAAGATGGATGACTGCTAGGGATGTTTAATTCGGCTATCTTCACACCAGTCAATCAACACTCCTCAAGATTTCTGGAAATGTTACTCAACTTTTGACAGAACCTTATAAATAGGCGGTTAAAATAGACACTTAAATTATAAATTCCTCGCTCTTTGGAGTAGATGAATCAGCCAACGCTTTTGGAACTGGCAAACCAGGCAGACGAAAATGCGATTAATTCTCTAATGAATTATCGGCTGCAAGATAAATGTATTATTGCACAATCAACATAGAAGGATGATTGGCTTTTAGTGCTATTTAAAGCCGAGAAATTGCCAGGTCAATGAGTGCGGCTATACTGACTCAATCAGCAACCTTAAAGGATGACTGGAATTCAATTACAAGATTGCAGCCCGAAGATACAAAGTATGAGGAACACAGATGACGATTATCCATAAATGATCCTCTTTTGACCTCAATTGAACCAGAGGCGATAAGCAAGAGCGAAATTCTACGCTCACGCCTCGGATTGAATCTCGCAGTTAGCGACCTCTAGCGTTTTTCCATGGGAAGATAATCAACACTGTGGACACCCGTGTAGATTTGAGTGGGTCGAAAAATTCGGTTTTCTTCCAACTGTTCTTTCCAGTGAGCGAGCCAACCGGCCACCCGTGCGATCGCAAAAATCGGTGTAAACAAGTCTGTAGGAATCCCCAATTTCCGGTAAACCAACCCGGAATAGAAATCAACATTGGCGTAAATTCCTTTCTGACCCAGTTTTTCCTCGACGGCCTGTTCTAGTGCAACGGCAATCTCATAGTACTCATCGTGACCAAACTTCTCAAACAGTTGCTCTGCTAAGTTTTGCAGGATTGTTGCTCGTGGGTCTTTCACTTTATAAACCCGGTGACCAAAACCCATGATTTTGGACTTACGCTGCACGCAATCCTCTACATAGGAGCGGACATTTTCCACGGAGCCTATTTCTTCCAACATGGTGATCACTTCTTCATTCGCTCCACCATGCAAAGGCCCGGCTAACGTTCCCACGGCGGAAGCCACCACAGCATAGGGGTCAGTCAATGTCGATGCGGTGACCATTGCCGAGAATGTGGACGCATTCATCGTGTGTTCGGCGTGGAGCGTCAAGCAGATGTCGAAAATCCGAGCCGCTAGAGGATCAGGTTTTTGCTCATTGAGCATGTACAAAAAGTTGGCAGAGTAATCCAAGTCATCATTAGGCTGAACAGGGTCGTTGCCTTTACGCATTTGCTTGAAAGCTGCCACCATCGTTGGGATTTTTGCCAACAGGCGAACCGATGCCTCCCGAATATAATCGGGGTTATCTAGCGCTCGTTTGGAGTAAAAAAGACCGAGTGCCGCCGCCGAGGCTTGCAGTGCGTCCATCGGGTGACCTGTTTCCGGGAAGCACTTCATCATGTCCCGAATTCGATACTTGATCCGCCGACGGTGGCGAATTTCATATTCAAAGACCTCGAGTTCTTCCTTGGTCGGCAGCTCACCCCAAATCAGCAGATACGATGTTTCCAGAAACGTGCTGTGTGATGCGAGTTCTTCAATGCGAATACCACGATACTCCAGTATTCCCTTTTGTCCATCGACATAGCTAATACTGGATTGAGCAACGGGAATACCTTCTAAACCTGGTCTATACTCGCAAGCTGTCATCTTACTATCGAATGAGTTTTAAATGTTCTCAGGCTAACTTACCAGAAACTTCTATATTAGTCGCTTGTATTACAAAATTTGTTAAATCCTGATTAAAGGAACCACTTAGGCGAGGTCAACAAGAACAGTTCACTCTGACCTATGGGGGACTCGGTGTCTGGAACCTTTATGCCGATGACTCCGGCTTTTTTAAGGATTAGCTTTTCTTGGGCTTCACCCCAAACCAATATTTCCGCCCAGTTGCCTAAATCGGGTTGATGACCGACTAACGCCAAGCCTTTTTCTATAGCCATCGTCTGCCGATGTTGCTCTAGCCAACTGACCCAAGCCTCGATATCGCCATCTGGAGCAAGAGCGGGAAATTCTTCAACATTGGAAGCTAAACCCGCCTTTTGCAGGATGACAGCCGTCTCTTTGGCTCGTACTAAAGGACTTGTCAAAATTAGGTCAAAACGCAGACTCCGGTCATAAAGTTGTTTCGCGACTTGAGCCGTTTTTTGACGCCCTTTATCGGTTAGCGGACGTTCTTGCTCATTGGTGTAATCCTCTCTCAGAGCGGCGATGCCGTGACGAATTAAATATAATTCCATAGATACACCGCTTCTTAAAGCTAAGCAACGTCCAAGCAGGAGGAGGATTTTATTTTACGATTCTCTATTCAAAATCCACAATCGGTTAGGCGGTATTGATCAGATTGTCCTTGGGATTCACCAGGCGCAGAAGTTTTTGCTTAATTTGGATATCAAACACTTCCCACTTCATCTTGGCGTACTCAGCATTATCATTGAAGCTGCCCAAAAACCCAATGGGAATTTCAAATCCACCTGCCATCATGCGTCCACCGCCAAAGAAGCGTCCATTACTATCTTGACCAAAAGCTTCTTTGATGAACTCATCGGGGTCAAGGGTGAGTTTGTTGGTTCTCAAGGAGCCAATCACGACTTCTACTTCTTCGTCTTCGTCGTGAACGATGCCATAAACCACTGCCGTATGAACGTTTTCTTCCGTCACCAAAAAGTCAGCCGCTTGGGGGATAGCATCCCGGTCATCGTAACGCAGGTAGCCAACCCCCGCAATGGAGAAGTTATTCTGTACCAGGCGATTTTTGAGCGATCGCTCAATCACATCCATGACGCGGCGCGATCGCGCGGTTTGGAGTACAGCATTCAGCAATTGGGGGTCATAGAACCGACTGAGATACCCTGCCACCAAGAAATCTTCTTCCTGTGCCTGCATAAGCCGATTGGTATCCGATCTCAGACCATGCATTAAGGCTGTAGCACACTTAACATGTTCATTAATGCTACTGTCTAGTTTCAGTAACCCCGCCTGAAGGTACTGGGTTAAAATCGTGGCTGTCGCTCGTGTCTGAGGACGAATATCGACAAACTCAGCTTCTAAGTCGCCCTGAGTTCTGTGATGGTCAATAATTGCGATGATCGGCAGACCGGATTGTTTGACCAGAGGCATCAATTGACTCGTTGTTCCCTGGTTATCGATCAGCACACAGCCTTGATAGATCGATAAATCGCGATCCTTCAACGTCTGGACACCCCAGCGTTTTGCGGGTAAGTTAGTTAGCTTAACCAACGCAATGTTTTCCTGGTGCGAGAGAGTCCCCGCGTAGACAATATCACATTGGATATTGTGCTGTTGCACAATGAGCTGGTAAGCCCAAGCGCTGGACAAGGCATCCGGGTCAGGGAAATCTTGGATGAGAATGAGCTGACGTTCTCTGCCATGACGCTTCAGCATCTGTCGAAATTCAGCGACCTTCTCTTCAGGTGAGGATTCATGCCACCGTTTCTCACGAGAATGACTGAGATTACTACTTACCTTCTCGTGAGAGTCTGGAGGCTGTTGAGGTTCAACAGCGATCAACTCTGAAGGAGTAGCGGATGGGAATGAATCATTAATAGACGTGAGCGAGTTCGATGGCATGTTGGGTTGTAGTAAGGTAAGCCGGGTTCTTGCCAGCGCCGCATCAATCGTATTTTTATTGGAGCGGTTAGCTGTTCAACTGGTGCGCCACCCTCTTCTATTTTCGCAAAACAACCAGTAAGCCATATCTTATCGAGTGGTCGTGTTTTCCGACCATGACTCTGTTGGTAGAATTGTAAGTTGTTGATTTTATAACTCTGCTTAAAGGTAGAGTGTTAAATGCCGATCACATACTTTCGCCACTCTTGATGCAATCCCCCCTTCACATGTTTGGCAACTTCAAAGTGCAAGCTGCTGTAAGGTCTACGAGGCTGATTCCGCAGTATCATATTGGCTTCTTTAGGGGTGCGGCTGCCTTTTTTAACATTGCAGCGTACACAGGCGGTGACAATATTTTCCCAAGTATCTCCTCCGTGGCGAGAGCGAGGAATCACATGATCGAGCGTGAGTTCATCACCCGTATAACCGCAGTATTGACAAGAGTGTCCATCCCGGTGGAGGATATTTCGGCGAGTTAGAGGGATTTCTTTGTAGGGAACCCGCACGTAATGCCGAAGTCGGATAACTGTAGGGAGAGGGAATTCTGAGTAGACGTATTTGCCGTTGTGTTCAACCTGCTCCGCTTTCCCTTTGATCAACAAGACAACCGCCCGTCGCCAGTTGGTGATATTGAGCGGTTCGTAGGAGGCGTTTAACACCAGAACCTTGCCCATTGGTGATCGACATTAAGAGAATGTTTTCCCAGATAGTAGCACAGGTCTCTCTAGCTCGGTTATTTAGCAGTTAGAAGTTGAAGGGCATTTCGACTTTCCTTACACTTAACCCTACCAATGATTATTCAATTGCACGCTATTCGTAGAGTATTTAAATTTTTTGAACGCTATATTTAGGGGTCAAAGTTGAGCAGAAAGCCCTCAATGTCGGGTCAGGATGATTAGCCGTAATCAGGAATGAGGGGGAGAGGAGGAAAGGGGGATATGGGGAGAACAACTTTTATCCAATGTTTGTGTGCAAAACTCATGGAGGGTCTTGCACTATTGTTCGTCTATCTCGGCTTAATCCCTATAAGGTTCGACGTGTAGACCAATCTGCTCAATATAGGTACGCACTCTTGCAGGCGATATGCCATTTTGCCGTACCGATGAGAAATTGTGCCTGACTGTTTCTATTTGCTCTCCTGTCAGGTCGGCAAAAGGGATAAAGTCATCTGGTACAGTTAGTGCTTGAGTGAAGGCAAGCCAGTTCATGGGATTGGTTTCATTCCCTTCAAGGGGTAGGCAATGATAAAGGGTGTGAATTGGCTGACCCGCAGCATCGAACGTCGCAAGGACTCGATGTAAATACGGTTCGCTGAGGCTGCCAATGATGTTAATGAACAACAGCGATGCACTAGCCTTTATTCGCTTAATAAATTCGACTGTCCTAAGCTTGGTTGGAAATTCTCCTTCTCCTGTGTAGACATCAAAGTTGATGAAGTCGAATCGCTGCTCATTTGATTGCAGGAACGCTGCTCCATCGCTTTCTATAATTTGCAACCGACCTGCATTGATGTAATGCTGCACGAGGGGGAAGAAGGTTAAGCAAAGCCGAATCACTGTCGGATCGATTTCCACTACAGTCAGACGCATTTCTGGGAAACAAGCCAGCCCCATAATTAGACCTGACCCGCAACCCAGTCCTATCACCAAGCCCGATGCACGAGGCATGTGGCAACCCACTAGAAGAAAGCCAGCTGTGTAGTAGAGAGAGCTTAACGGTCCTGGCCCAGGTCGGCAATGGGGTTCGTATTCGTTAGCAGCAGGTTGTTTGTCAAACGCTCCCTGCATTTGCTCATTAATGCAGAGGGCACGAATTTCAGGTGTATCAAATACCGTTACCTTACCAAACATTCCCTCTGCTGTAGCTAGAACTGCTGTCCCCTCTGAATTCATGCTGCGCCACTGCTCGTAAGTTGCGCCAGCTTCTTGCAGTTGCGAGAGGTGCATCTGCACCAGAGCTTTATTCACTAGAGATTCTGAATGCTCTGGGTTTAATCTCAAAGCTGCTTCATAAGCTTCCAAGCTTTCAGAATAACGTTGTTGCTTAGTGTAGATTACTCCCAGGTTGTAAAACGGCAAAAAAAAGTCTGGAAACCGGGCATTTAAGTCGCGATTAATCTCAATAGCAGCATCCAGTTTTCCTTGGTGAATCGCAACTGTTGATGCCACTAATTGTTCTTCTAAAAAAGCATCCAGTAATAAATCTTTCTCTGCTGCTTGGGCGATCGCTTCGTTCGCCTTAGGTATTTTAGGGTCTGTGGGACGCAGGAGGTTGTTTAAAATCAGAAAAATTTCGTTTGTAAAGCCACAATCACAAGATTTCGGTAAAGCTTTGAAAAAAATTCGCTCGATTTGCAATACAGATGCGTCTGGCAAACTACTGGCAGAGGCGATGGCGTTACAAGCGAGACATCGATGGTTCTCATAACAGAAGAGTGCTTCTTCATCTGAAGCAGGCTGATAGGCAGATCTTAAGGAAATGCCCTGAAGAGATGCAAATTTACTTGGTCTCATAGGCATTTCCCTAAGTTTTTGTAGCTTTTTGTACGATATTTATGTATTACCAAGAGGTAACAGCATTACTTAGCAGCCCATTTTACAGGCAGACTGAGAGACTAAGACTTGGTCTGATACAAGTTGCTCAATGTCATTGCTGGTGACTCAGTCGCCACTTTTACATTTGTTTGATTGATTGCATCTTTGATTAGAGAACGAGTTTTACCGCTGTCAACTACAATTGCCATAATTTTTACTTCCTTTAGTCTTTAGCTGAACACCAATGTTGCTCAAAAACTATTAATTGTTACCACAATTATGCAATTTTTGTCAACAATACGCCGGAGAAATTTCGATTTTAAGCACTAAACTTCTCAAACGTCAGGCACTTACCATGACTGAATAAATTTTTCCCTACATATGGCGTGAGTGCGTAAGTCCTGTGCACGCTGTGGAAGGATTGCTTCGCGTTCTCATGGGTCTTCAACCTGTGGGAGACAACAGCAGCATTATCGATCTCAACCAGTCCCTCTGACTTTGCGCTCTGAACTCTGCTGCGCTTCGCTATCGCATACTGAATAACCGATTTTCCTTCAATACATATTCTGTTCATTCTTTTGCAAGAATCTAATTTTCAACCGTCCGGCTTTCTGCTAATGAGCAGATAAGTAATCATCTCTCCCTTACCTTTGACCTGAATTGGGCTTCGCTCCTCAAACAGATAGCGATCGCGTAATCGCTCATAGGTCGTCGCAGAAACCTGAATCGAACCCGGTAGACCTTGAGATTCCATGCGAGAAGCGATGTTAACCGTATCACCCCAGAGGTCATAGCTAAATTTTCTAATGCCAATCACACCCGCGACGACAGGACCGGAATGAATGCCAATTCTCAGCCGGAACGTTCTACCCAGCTCGGTGTTGAGCTGGGTAATAGCGTCTTGCATATCCAAGGCCATTTGAGCGATCGCTCCCGCCGTATCTGGACGAGGCGTCGGCAAACCTGCAACGACCATATAGGCATCACCAATTGTCTTGATTTTCTCAATACCATGCTGCTCTGCCAGTCGGTCAAACTTGGAGAAAATCACATTCAGTAGTTCCACCAGTTCTGTCGGAGAGGTTTGCGCCGAGAACTTGGTAAAGTCAACCAGATCCGCAAACAGAACCGTTACATCTTCAAAGCTCTCAGCCAGCGTGCGCTGACCTCGTTTCAAACGTTCGGCAATGGGTTGGGGTAGGATATTGAGCAGTAGAAGTTCCGCTCGTTTCCGGGCGAGGCGTAGGGCAACTTCAGACTGTTTACGCTCTGTAATGTCGGTAACACTGCCCTCGTAGTAAAGCAACTTCCCATTGGCATCTCTGACGGTGCGAATATTTTCCGAAATCCAGATGACGCTACCATCTTTGCGATAAACCTGAGATTCAAAATCTGATAAGGTATCTTCGCGGTTCATCAAAGCGATTAAATCGTCACGACGCATCGGTTCAAGATAAAGTTGCTTGCCAATATTGCTCATTTCATTCATCAATGCTTCTGGAGAGGAGTAGCCGAGGATTCGTGCCAATGCAGGATTCGCCGTGATGTATCGCCCCTCAGGCGTTGCCTGAAAAATTCCTTCTGTGGCATTCTCAACAATACTGCGATATTTTTCCTCAGCTTTTTGAAGCTGTAGATTTTGCTCTTGTAGCTTATGATGCAGGTTCCGGAGTGTCAGGTGAGTGGTGACTCTGGCTCGTACTTCTTCTTGCTGCATCGGCTTAGTGACATAATCGACAGCTCCAAGACTGAAACCTTTAACCTTATCCACCGCCTCAGAAAGCGCAGTCATAAAAATTACCGGGATGTCTTGAGTTGCAGGATTAGCTTTCAGGCGTCGGCACGTTTCAAACCCATCAATTCCCGGCATCATTACATCCAATAAGATCAGATCAGGATGAGCATATTCAACTTTTTGAATGGCACTTTCACCATCTTGAGCCACTAAGACTTTGAAACCAGAATCGGTCAAAAAGTCAAATAATACTCCCAGATTTGTTGGTTTATCATCGACAATTACAATGACGCCTTTCTTATTCTCTGCGCTCATGGCGCTTAGACTTTCTTGGGAATTATTCATGTGTTATTTTTGATAAATTATTATTTACAATTTATGATAAATGAACGACCAATTCCCCATTACCATGCCTCATTGGGGACAAACATCTCGACTATCCGTGTTTGTCAAAGGGATAAAAATAGTGCGATCGCGTCCCGATTGTTTCGCTTGATATAGCGCCCGATCCGCCAGGGCAATTAGGGCTTCTGGAGAACCTTTATACCAAGGAATGGTACAAGAGGCTCCCACACTGAGAGTGACAAATTCACTAATGGGGGATTGTGGATGAACAATTTCCAGCGTTCTGAGTGAACCTTGAATTTCTGCTGCCACTCGCAGTGCCCCTTCCCCATTGGTATTGGGTAAAATCACGGCAAATTCTTCCCCTCCATAACGAGCCACTAAATCAGCCGGACGCTTCACCGTGCGCTTCATGGCTTGAGCCACTTGGTGTAAACACTCATCTCCGGCTTGATGACCCTTGCTATCGTTATACAGTTTGAAAAAATCGACATCACAAAGTAACAACGATAAAGGCAATTTTTCCCTAGCCAAAATACTCCAACCTTTGCTCAAGCATTCATCAAATAGACGGCGGTTTGCCAGTTGCGTCAAAGGATCTGAAGTCGCTAAGCGATGTAGTTGTTGATTCGCCTCCTGAAGGGCAGATTCCACCTGCTGACGCTGCTGAATTTCTTGTTGCAGCCGTGCATTTTGTACAAGGAGACTATGCTTCAATTTTTCAATCGTCAGGTGAGTGGTGACACGGGCAAGAATAATTTCTTTTTGAGCTGGTTTGATAATAAAATCAACGGCTCCCAATTGAAACCCTTTGACCACGACTGCCGTTTGAGATAAAGCCGTCATAAAAATGACGGGAATGTCTTGTGTGGAATCATTAGTTTTCAAGCGACGACATGTTTCAAACCCGTCCATTCCAGGCATAATGATATCCAAAAAAATCAAATCTGGATGCTCAGCTTGAGCGATTTGAAGGGCACTTTCACCATTCCGAGCGATTAAGACGTGGAATCCAGTATCCGTCAAAAATTCAAACAGTAATTCTAAAGTAGTCGGGCTATCATCAACAAAGAGGATAGTCTCTTTGTCAGGGTATGCGATATTCATTCATCTTCTGCCAGATACTTTCTCACAAATTCCAGAATTTGTTTTTCTTGAAAGCCTTTAGCTAATTGACTCAACTGTTTGGCAAAGGGTGCAAATTGCTCGTTTAACTGTTCAAGTCTCTTGGCTTGTTGTTGGATACCTCTAATGTCGCCCATCATGGCGAGTTCATAGAGAGCCTTAAGTTCTTCGGAGGGGGGAGGCACGGTTAGGGTTTGCCAAGCATAGGCATAAGGTGTAGCGGGGAGTGAGTTCCCCGGAAGAGGAAGCCCTGTGTGGACTGGATTGTTCCGTTCATCCCTAATCGCTACCTTGGGAGATAGGGGAATTGGATCACTCGCACCCTCAGGCACCGTGAGTGTGTCTATATCTGTTTCTTCGTATACCCATTCCAACCCCAAATGGTGGCGTAGCTGTCCTAAGAGTTTTTCTACCTGTACAGGTTTGGAGATAAAGCCATCACAACCTGCGGCTAAACACTTTTCTTGGTCATTATCGAAAGCGCTGGCTGACATCGCGATCACCACAACCCGATCCAGGTTAGGTAACTCCCTGAGTTTCTTCACCGCCTCAAAGCCGTCCATTCCTGGCATGACCATATCGAGCAAGATTACATCCGGTTTATGTTGAAGCGCCTGATTCAGACCCTCTTGACCGTTTCTGGCTTCAAGGACTTCAAAGCCCACAGGAGTGAGGAGGTCAACCAGAAGCGAGCGATTTTCCCATTTATCGTCTACCACCAGCAACCTGTATTTTTCTTTTAACTGAATCACCCTCCCTTCATGATGTTCGGCGATGTCAGCTTCTTCCGATACCCTTGGTAAATCTAAATCCAAGCAGAAAACACTACCTTGACCCAAGCGACTTTCTACATGCAGCTTGCCACCCATGAGTTGCACTAATTTTTGGCTGATGGCGAGTCCTAATCCTGTACCTTCTGCCTGACGCGTCGGGTCACCGATTTGATGGAAGGGTAAAAAGATGTCTGCAATTTGCTCGGATGGCATACCAATGCCAGTGTCTTCGATCAAGAAGCGCATTTTGGTCATAGGGAATGGGGAAGAAGCATGAGATAAGGGAGTATCCTCAGACAAGGACATACTGGAAAATCCTCCTTGTCCCCACTCTCCAGTCCCCATGACATAGCCGACTTTAAAGGTTACCCCGCCCGTGTCCGTAAATTTAACGGCATTGCCGAGGAGGTTAATCAGGACTTGCCGCAGACGTTTTTCATCACCCGTGACAAAGGCCGGAATTTCGGAAAGCAGCTCATAACGAAAGAAAATGTTTTTTTGTTCGGCATGAATGCGAACGATTTCGATAATGCTGTCCAGAAAATGAGGAAACTGAAAATCACTCAGGTACAGTTCCATTTTCCGGGCTTCGATTTTGGAGAGGTCTAAAATGTCATTGAGCAGTGTTAACAAATGTTCTCCGCACTGTTGAATGATGCCGAGTTGCTCCTGTTGCTTGACGTTGAGATTAGGCTCTCGTTTCAAGATTTGGGTGTAGCCTAAAATTCCATTTAATGGAGTACGTAATTCATGGCTCATATTCGCTAAAAATTCACTTTTAGCGCGGTTGGCAGCTTCAGCGGCAACTTTAGCTTGTTTGAGTATCTTCTCGGTTTGTTTGCGATCGCGAATGTCCCGAAAAATTCCCTGAACAATTTTTTTGCCTTGCACATCTACAACGGTCGCACTCACTTCAACCGGCACAATCGTCCCGTCTTTGTGAAATAATTCCACTTCGCTTTGCAGAACACCACTGACCTCAACGTGTTTCTTAAAAAGAGTTGTATATTTTTCGCGCCGTTCGGGGGGTTGAATCTCGGTTTGATGCAGACCAATCAGTTCAAATCGCGTGCGTCCGAGAAGGTTTTCCGCCATCTGATTCGCCTCTAGGATAATCTCGGTTTCTGCATCCACGGCGATAATCGCATCCCCAGCCGACTCGACGAGTAAGCGATATTTTTCTTCTGTCTGACGCAATGCCGCTTCGGCTCGCTTACGCTCTGTGATGTCTCGGTTGTACCAAATTCTGCCATAGTAGCCCCTGGAGGGAGAGAGGACGGGGGCGGAGTAAAATTCAAAAATTCGCCCATCGATGAAGGTGACTTCAGCGTAGCTCGTTTCTGTCGGATGAGCGTAGAGATACTCGGCTTCAGCCAGAAATTGCTGTGGGTTTTGGAGTTGCGAAAGCATCTCATTGAGCAGCCGTCCTTCATCCCCGGTGTCAGCAAGCTGAGGTGAAATCTGCCACAACTGGCAAAAACGCTGGTTGTAGGATGCAATTTGGCGATTTTCATCGATCACCAGAATCCCATCAAGTGCGGCTTCTTGTTGGGCTTTGAGCATGGCATTACTGCGAAGTAATTCCTCCTGTGCAAAAGAACGCTCGATCGCAATTCGGGCAAGTTGAGTGGCTTTACCCGTGAGTTCTTGTTCGTAGCGGTTCGGGGTATGGGGTTGGCGGTAATAGATGGAAATTGTGCCTAAGACTTTCCCCACGGTCGAACAGATGGGACGAGACCAACAGGCTCTCAGTCCATAGGAAAGTGCCAAATCCCGGAAATCTGCCCACACAGAATGAGTGTCAATATCCTCGACAATCACGGCTTCTCCCCAATAAGCAGCGGTACCGCAGGAGGCAGCATAGGGGCCAATGGTTAGGCCATCGATCGCTTCGTTATAGGCGTCTGGCAGGCTGGGAGCGGCTCCATGTCGGAGCGTGACCCCGTTTTTGTCTAGTAAGAGAAAGGAACACCAACACTGAGGGATTTGCTGCTCAATCATCTGGGCGATGATGCTGAGAACGTCTCGCAGGGGTTCCCCTTTGGCAATCATTTCCAAGATATGATTTTGTTCGGCTAATAAAGCTTCCACTTGCTTGCGATCGCTAATGTCACATCCTTCAGCAATCAGCAGTACGACTTGACCGGTTTCATCTGTGAACGGCTTGATGGAGAAATCAAGGGTCATCACAGCGTCAAAAGCACCTCTAATATCCACCTCGTAACGCACACATTCACCCTGAGCGGCTGCTGCGCTCCCAAGCTTGATTTGCTCCTGGATGCTTGGAGAATGGCTCCACCACGGAGCCTCCCAAAACGGACGGTTTATAACATCCGAACGCTTCTGTTCCCTGAAATTTAACGCTCTTTGATTGGCTTCTAGCAGAGTTCCATCCGTTTTTAGAAGCCAAGTAAATTGAAAGGTATGGTCAAAAATGGCGCGAAACCGTCTTTCACTCTCCACCAGAGCTTCTTTGAGCGCTTTAGTAAGAGTAATATTTTCGTCTGTTCCCAGATCAATCTTCATGGGTTGTTCTAAATGGCTATTTTTGCAGTTAATTTCTGTGAGCGATTTTCCCTCGTTCGCTTTAGCATTAGCGAAGAGATTTTTAATAATTTTGTCAAGGCTTTAATGGCTCAGTCATCTAAATTAAACCTTGTCCTATTTGTAACCAATTTTTAAGTTCTCTCAACCTGAGCTGTTGGCCTCCATGTGCAACAAAAGGAGTTGAGAGATTTTCATAATATTGTGACGAAGCCTAAACAGCACAAAGAGTTTTTGGTGATGGCTTCTTGCCAAGTCCGGCGTTTGTTGTTTAGGCCGCCCCCTTTTGGGCGATCGCGACTCTGTCATGTGGCGCTCGTTTTAAAGAAGTCATTCGGTCAATCATGATTCACTATCCGCTTTTAGCTAGAGGAGTGGTGAGAGCCGAGAAGACAAAATACGGATGCAGGCTCTAATCTTCCTCCATTGCAGAAATCAGTATGACCAAGATTGCTTATCATGCTTCCCATGAGCAGTTCAAGCCAAGTGAACTCCTAAAATACGTTCAAGCGGCTCAGCAAGCGGGGTTCACGGCAGCATCATCTTCCGACCATTTCCATCCTTGGAGCGATCGCCAAGGGGAAAGCGGTTTCTCTTGGGCATGGCTCGGTGCCGCCTTGCAAGCAACGTCCCTGCCTTTTGGGGTTGTTTGCGCTCCTGGACAACGCTATCACCCCGCGATTGTGGCTCAAGCCGTCGCAACGCTTGCAGAAATGTTCCCCCAGCGCTTCTGGGTCGCCGTGGGAAGTGGCGAGGCACTCAACGAGCGAATTACAGGAGATCACTGGCCTCCTAAGGGTGAACGGAATGCTCGCCTTAAGGAGTGTGCCGATATTATGCGCGCTCTGTGGGCTGGAGAAACAGTGACTCACTACGGACGGGTGCGCGTTGAGGAGGCAAAGCTCTACACCCGACCGGAAATTCCCCCTCTGATGATTGGAGCCGCCGTCACCGCCGAAACAGCCGAGTGGATGGGTTCTTGGGCGGATGGACTGATTACCATCTCTCGCCCCCCGGAGGAACTCCGGAAAGTGGTGGAAGCATTTTATCGCGGTGGGGGAGAGGGTAAGCCGATGTATCTCAAAGTGCAACTCGCCTATGCACACAATGAAGCCGAAGCACGACAAGGAGCCTACGAGCAGTGGAGTACTAACATCTTCAAGAGTGCTACCCTAGCGGAACTCTGGACTCCCAAGCAGTTCGATGCAGCGGCGGAGTTTATGAAACCGGAGGATATGGATAGGGGGGTGCGGATTTCTGCTGACCCTCAGCAGCACATTGAGTGGTTATCCAAGGATCTGGAACTCGGATTTAGTCAACTGATTTTGCATAACGTTAACCGAGAGCAGCAGCCGTTTATCGAGGAGTTTGGCGAGAAAGTACTCCCCGCCCTTGCCAGTCCATAAAAGCCGCCAAGAAACCTCTAAATAGTAAAAAACCAGTCATTCGCGGTGACTGGTAAAACCTGCTGTGTTGGAGGGAGAATACCTAGTACAAAGACACCTCAACCCTACCCAAGGTTAAGTTAATGAGCTTCTCAGCTCATATTGGCTATGCCAAGGCTAGATGTAAATAAATGTAACAATAAACGCTAGGGTTTGCAATATTTCTTTACATTTAGTAGCAATGAAGGGTGTATCCTACCGAATCGCGATTACTGAATCGGCGTTCTAGAGGCACAATACATTTCTGGCGTTCTTCACATCAGGCTTGCCAAATTTGGTAAGCTCCCCAGAGGGCAGCGACAAGGGCAAGCAGAGTCAGCCAGAGGGGATAGTTGGCTCGTGTCACTTTGCCACCTTGGCTGCGTAGCGTTTCAATGTCAATCCAGGGCGTTACACCCCGGCGAAACCAGCCAGTAACGGTCACTTGCTGGTCTACTAAATTGCTGGGACGAGTCGGTTTAGGTAGGAGATTGCCCAAGGGTCCTAAAAAGGATGAGAAGTGGAGTCTCACCAAACCCGTGGAGGTTTGCAAGATTAAGTCCTGTCCTAGCCAGTTAAGTAAACCGTGACGCCCTAAGAGTTTGCCCGTGATCTGAACGGGTTCACTATCGGGAGGTAGGGTTGCTGGATGGGAAAGAGACTCTCCTAAGTTGGGTTCGGTTCGTACCGTGGACGGTTTAATGTCGGGAAAGTAGCGATTAATCCACAGGAATAGGCTGAGGCTAAAAGCAACCAGGATGCAAGCGTCCAGAAACGGTCTAGCATTGTGCATCCAGATCACCTGCCAAATGTTGAGCCGATCGCCAATTTGTCCAATTGACCAAAAAACACCCCTGAGGATAATACCGAGCAGCAGTCCGAAAAATACAGCACTTTGCAGTAGAGGGAATGCTTTAGGAGCATTGACCAGTTTTGACATCCATGAGCCAAAAGTGCGAACGGGGGGAGCGATGGGAGGTAAATTTAATTCAGGGTCCAGCTTCCAGAACTGGGCATTGCGACCCAGCATGGCAGCACGTTCGCCCAGTAGAGGATGGGAAGCAGTGGCGCTTAACCAGTCGCGGTAAGGGTTGGTGCAGTCCCACTGTAAAACGGTTTCAAAGGAAGTTTGGGGAGAACAACTGCCAAAGAGCAGTGCCTGTCGATATCCCACCGGTAGCAATAGGTCGAAGCTTTCCAAAAGTCCGCTGGTTTTGCGCTCATGCTGGATTTCTTCAGCTATTCCTAGGGCAATTTTAAGTAAAGCGCGGGTCAAGCCATTGGGATTGCCGGTTGTTTCTACAGCCATGCGATCGCTATAAAATACTCTTGCCCTGGAAAACCAGAGAAGAGGCAGGCGGAATAACCAGTAAATACCGTAACTGATAGAGGCGAGTGTTCCGGTAATTCCCCGAACGATAGCCGGCAGAAATCGCCGATACGAGGGCAGTTTTTGGGCGACAAAGTCGGCAAAGCGCTCTCCTGCCTGAGCCATTTGCCAATAAATCGTGTAAGGGATTTGCAGCAGGAGTACACCCAGAGACATCAAGACGATATCCCACCGGGCAATATGTCCCAACTGACCTGTATAAAGGGTTGCGACTTCGTTATCCGATAGTTGTGTCAGTAAGCCCTCACTGACGACAATTCGTGCTGTCCAGGGGAGATTGCCATAGGTAAGAACCACTGGGGCATCGGTTGGTAAAATGCCCAATCTGGGTAATGGCAGCTTTCGTTGGCGGCACAACTGTTGCACCACCTTGGCAGATTCTGGACTGCGGGCAGCAAGTTGGGTTAGAGGGAGACTTTCAAGACCATGAAAGTACTTTAAGACGGCATCCAGCAACCAGGGAGATAGGACTAGCAGGACGGCGAAAACGATGGCGATCGCGGGAGTTGGGTCGCGGTAGAAGAGTTGGATGGGAGCTAAAAAGGGCACCTGTACCAAGACGGCGTTGGTTGTCTGCATCACGAAGCGCAGGAAGACTTGCAGCACCCAAAACAACGCGACGAGAGTGACAGCTTCGACAAGCCAAAGGCGTGTCAATTTAATGGGTTTGAGAGGGTTCCAGTTCTCGGCACGTCCGCTATTGCGCCATCTAGGGCGGGGAGTGAAGATTGAGGGAACGGGAGTCGAGGGGGGAGCGTAAGAAGCGGGTAGTAAGGATGGGTTTTCGGTTGTGGCGGCTGAATTGGAGCGGGTATTACTTGATATCCCAGCATTTGCCAGTCTGCGATTGTTTGCCTTTGCTGGTGTCGGAGTGGTGCTTTTGGGAGTGTCCTGAGTTTGAGCGTTAGCAAACAGACGCTTCGTGGAATCTGTCAATCGCTGTTTGATATTAAAAGAGGTCTTTTGTGCAGGCGTCTGGGATTGAGATGCAGCCGGGTTAAAAGGGACAAATCCTGTAGAATCTGAGACCGAGGCGCGGCTGGGGGTGGCTGGGACATTGCTGTTTAAGTCCGCCAGGGTACTCGTTGCCCATGCGCGGACGTTGGGGTCAGGATGATGAGTAAGGTCTTGGCAAAGGGCGATCGCACTTTCAACATCGCCGCTTCTTTGGTAAGCCGTTACAAGCGCCTGTGAAGCTTGGGTCACGAGAGAGTCGTCTAACTCCGTCTCGCGCACAGCTTCGAGGTGAGCGATCGCATCTGAGTAATTTGCCTGTTGCAGGGCGTCAAGACCTGCATCAAGCGAAGGATTTGGAACAGCTCCCATAGTCTTCTTCCAGTCACTCTGTTCCTATAAGATACCCTTGTGGAGGGAATATTCTATCACTTATCTGAAAATAAGGGTTGGTGGGCAGGAGTCAAGTGTCAGGGGAAAGAGATTTTTCACTTTGTTGTGTGAAACCACGCCGAGTGCCTATGGCGGATGCAGCTATTTTATGAGACTTATGTCAACAAGGAAAAACTCGCACCATTAGTGCGAGAAATTGGTTGGACTCATAATCTGGTGATGAAGAATAGTCTTCAATACTCGTCGGAGAGATAGGATATGCCCTTACCTGGTGGAGCAACAGACAAATTCGGCAACCGCTATGAAGGTCGGTGGACGGTGTTCTGCATGATCGAGGTTATAGATGAGAGTGCTGACTCTATATGTCTAGAACCACCTGGAGAAGAAGGAGAAGGGGTTGAGTTCTGGCTTGAAAAAGGAGACAGTCGTGAATATCACCAGGTTAAAAGGCAACAGAGTACTGGATCATGGACGCTAGTCAATTTAAGAAATAATAAAATCCTGTCAAATTTCTGGAAAAAACTAAAGACACCCACAGCCAATTGCACTTTTATTTCTACTGATAGGGCGTTTCAGCTAGATGAACTAGCTGATAACTCTATGAGAGCTAACTCCTGGGAAGTGTTTAAACAAGGATTTCTAAACGTTGATAAATCCCAAACAAGCGAACGACTGAGAAATTTCCAAGAACTCTGCCGTTGCTGGAATAACTGCCCTGAAATAGACGCTTACAATGCACTCAAGCGAATTAAAGTCAAAACAGTTGATGAAAATACTCTACGCACCATAGTTGAAAGCCGTTTAGCAGCACTGGTAGAGGGCGAGTCGGCAACTGTTATAGATGTGCTGGCTCAATATGCGTTAGATAAAGTACATCATGAGTTAACCGCACATGACATTTGGCATCATTTAGAGAACCGGAAAGAACCCTTTCGCCGTCGCGAGTGGGGTAAAAGCCCTCACGTTTTGGCTGCTGTCGATAAAGTGAATGATCGCTATCTCGATAGGTTGCACAAGGAAGCGATCGCAGGAAAAGTAATCCCTAGAGATGAGGTAGACATTATTCTCGAAAAGCTCACCTCGCCAGATGGTAAACATGGTGTATTAGTTGCAGGTGAAGCTGGAGTGGGAAAAAGTGGCGTAATTCTCCAATCTGTGGAAGCGCTTCGTAAAAAGGGTGTGCCGATAATAGCTTTTCGGGTAGATCGTTTAGACCCAACAGACTCACCCGCTCAAGTTGGGGAGCAGTTAGAAAAGTTACCTGGTTCTCCTGCTCATGTTCTAGCAAATATTGCACAGGGGCGTGATTGTGTCCTGATTATCGATCAGCTTGATGCTGTAAGTACAGCTTCGGGTCGTAATACCGATTTCTTGGATTGTGTCGAGCAAATCATTGATCAAGTTAAAGCATATCCGCAAATGCGATTATTGCTAGCTTGTCGGAAGTTTGACCTAGATTATGATGGCAGACTTAAGCGTTTAACAGGTGAGAATGGCATTGCCGAAACGGTAACAGTTAACCGCCTATCTCATGAGAAAGTGCGGGAGATGGTTGTAGAGCTAGGATTAGATGGCACTTTACTGAACAATAAGCAATTAGAGTTGTTATCTATACCCCTGCACCTCAAATTGCTAGCAGAAGTTGCAGACGTTTCAAAAGCTCATGCCCTCAACTTTAGAACAGCTAAAGATCTATACGATAAGTTCTGGGACTATAAAAAGGATATTATCCACGCTCGGCTTGGTGATTCTGAGCATTGGACGGATGTAATATACACTCTCTGTGATTACATGAGTAAACATCAGAGGTTGGCTGCACCCAAAGCTCGTGTGGATAGATATGGGAAGACGGCTGAATGGATGGCATCCGAACACGTATTGATTCTAGATGGACAGCAGTATTCGTTTTTCCATGAAAGTTTTTTTGACTATGCTTTTGCACGTCGATTTGTAGGTGAAGATGAGGAATTATTGAACTTTTTGGGGAGTAGAGAACGGCAACATCTGTTTCGACGCGCTCAAGTTCGGCAAATCTTATTTTATGAGCGGGATGCAGAACGCGATCGCTATCTTAACGACCTCCAAGCTTTACTCACTAGCCCTAATATCCGCTTTCATATAAAACAAGTAGTATTTGCTCTGCTAGCAACACTCGATGACCCTACACAAGAAGAATGGGAGATTATAGCCTCCTTGATGGGTGAACAAGCTGACCCTATTACACAACAAGTTTGGCGAACTATGCGTAGCTCTGTTCGTTGGTTTCAACGGCTGGACTCGCTTGGAATAATAGAACAGTGGCTAAGGGATGAGAGCGAGGAGCGTATTGGGCAAACGGTAACACTTCTATCGATTATGCAGAGGCAGATACCGGATCGAGTGGCTGAATTAGCAGAGCCTTTTATTGGTGTATCGAAAGCATGGCGTGATCGGCTCAACTCGATTATACAAGGGGCAGAACTCAGTACTGAGCGTCGATTCTTTAATTTTTTCCTGCGACTTATTCAAGAAGGCATTCTTGACCAACCACGAGGAATTATAAATTACAGTCGTGACTTTTGGATGCAAATCTATTCTTTACCCAAAGAGCGTCCTGAGTGGGCTTGTGAAGCCATTAGCTGTTATCTCAATCGGTATTTAGATTTAAGTCTTTCTGCTGGACAACCTAATCTCTTTGATCGCAACTCTGGCGCTCTCCCGCAAAGCCAATCTGATGAACGGGTTTTAATCGAGAGCGCACGTAATGCTCCAAGAGCATTTATTGAATACTTATTTCCCTTCATGCTTCGCGTGATAGAGTTAACAGCTACACAAGGAAATGATCTACCTTGGTTTGATTCAGTCTGGGATTACCGACCTTATGGTAGAGGTTATGACCTTCATCACGCCTTGTTAAGCGAGATGGAAGTGGCACTGTCTCATTTGGCTGCAAACCATCCTGAAGATTTCTCCCTCCTCGCAGAGCAGCAATTTCGTAGCTCTAATTTTGAAACAATCCAGTTTCTGTTGATTCGTGCTTACACCGCGAACGGAAAAAGATTTGCAGATGAAGCTATCGATTACCTCTGTGAACAACCAGCGCGACTGGAAACAGGATATTCAGCAGGTAATGGAAATATTCATGCTGCTCCCTATTGGGCTACCCGACAGTTAATAGAAGCAACTACTCCACATTGCTCTGAGGAAAGTTTGGTAAAACTTGAAGCAGTAATTCTCGACTACTACAGTCGCTATGAAAAAACGGCTAGAGGTCTTAAGTTTCGAGGCTATCCTCAGCTAGTTTTGTTAGATGCTATTGTTTCCTCCCAGCGTACAAAGGCAGCTAGCAGTCGGCTACAAGAGTGGAAGCGTAAATTCACAGATTTACAGTTGTTGGAACCACTAGGAAAAATTAACCCCCCAGAGTCAATTGAAGCATCTTTTGTTGGGTCTCCAGTACCTAAAAAAGCAGCAGACAAAATGAATGACGAGCAATGGTTAAAGGCTATTGAGCGCTATGATTATAATGACTTAGGCTCTCGATTTCAGAGTACTGGAAAACTAATAGGTGGAGCGCATCAACTATCCAGTCTTTTGCAAAGCCAAGTTAAAGATGAACCACTACGCTTTGCTGAACTCATACATAGATTCCCAGATAGTGCGAATTCATCCTATTTTGATGCCGTTCTACGTGGTATTGCTGAAGTTGGGCTAGGTGTTGAAACTGCATTTCGTGTATGTCAACGCTGCCACCAACTACCTAACCGACCTTGTGGTCGCTCGATTAGTTGGCTAATTGAGAAATTAGCTGAACTGCCTTGGAGTCAACAAGCCTTGGACATTGTGATCTGGTACGCATTGGAAGACCCTGATCCAGAGCAAGAGTTGTGGCGCACGGAGACTCCCAATGAACAGGTCTACAAGGGCGGTAATATTTCGGACGCGGGAATTGACTCTACACGAAGCAGCGCTGTAGAAGCGATCGCTGCACTCATCTTTGCTGACAAAAACCGCGCCTCTTATTTTCGGCAACCTCTGCAACAGATAGTTCAAGGCCCTTCCATTGCTGTCAGAGCATGTGCTGCTGAAGCACTAACAGCTGTGTTGAATTATGACCGAGATTTAGCTGTCAACTTGTTCCAGCAACTTTGTGAAACTGAAGATACACTACTAGGAACACAGACTGTTGAGCAATTTTTGTACTACGCCTTACCAACTCATTTTGAAGCCCTATCATCAATCGTTGAGCGAATGATTGTATCAGAGTTATCCGAAGTTGTAAAGGTCGGCGCTCGACAAGCCTGTTTGATATCTTTGGATAGGGAAGAAGCGGGCTGGCTTGCTGAGCTTTGCCTGTCTGGTACAGAAGCTCATCGCATAGCTGCTGCTGAGATATTTGTTGCCAACCTTCGTAACGCACACTTGCGGGAATTTTGTGAAAATATCTTAATTCAACTTTTCAATGATTTGAGTGAAGAAGTGCGTTCTCAAGCAGCTAGATGCTTTTTGCACTTTGAGGGAGAGGAACTGACTAATTACATCAGTTTAGTGGAGGCATTTGTTGACAGTCCCGCCTTCACGGCTAACCACTATAACTTGATTCGTGCATTAGAAGAGACCACAGCTAAACTTCCAGATGAAGCTACTTATCGAGTATGCGATCGCTTTCTAGATGGTATTGAGTCAGATGCTCCTAATACTCGTAACCGTAGCTTTATAGATGCAAATCAAATCAGTCAACTGCTTCTTCGCCTGTACACCCAAACCAAGAATCAGGCATTACAATCAAGCTGTCTCGACCTAGTTGATCGTATGGCTCAGATGGAAGTTTATGGATTAGATCAAGCACTAACACAGTATGAACGATGAAGTTGTGGACAAAGTTAAATCAATATGAATTACTCTCTGCGTGTATTTTGCCAAAGTCCCCAGCTAGTACCCAGCAACGAGATTACCGATTTCATCCGAGATGGCTGGTATTTCGATGAGCCGCCTAAATTTGAGGTACAGCCAAGTGCAGAAGCGCAGGACGAGACTCACTGGAAATTCATCACCGTACACTACCAAGAAGATAAACCTCCGGTAAGAATCGCACTAAACCTCAACGACCAACTTCTCGCCTCTGAAATCGAAGAGACGATAGAAGTGATTCGTAAGTCAGGGAAGCTGAACCAGCAGCAAAACCTTATTGAGAAACTCGCTGCTAGCAAGCAAGTCATTGCAATTGAAATCGATTATTTGGGGTTAACAGACGCCGCCTGGGAAATGCTAGATTGCCTCGAAGCCTATTTAGCTAAGAAATTAGCTGGTATCGTTTACGCACCCGAAGATGGCTTTTATGATGAGGACCTACAGCCTATATACAAGCTGGGAACACCTGTGAGCATAGGGTAAAAACGCGATCGCCGCCTCATTAACTCAAGCAATTTACCAAAGCGCTCGCTCCCCCTCATAAGAGTTCTACCTAGAGTTCAGCGTTTCCTATTCCCAAAGACTGATGAGCAAACCTGTAGAATTTGTTAATCCTTCCAGAATTGTATTCAGAATAGGCGTAGTAAACTATTACCCAGTCGGGTGAATCCACTGGGGGAAGTGAGAAACAAGCCGCCTGTCATACCTTGAATACAAGCAGCAAGAGTTTGACGCGAAGGCTGGGAAGTAGAGAGTGAGAAGCTGTACTATGAAAAATGCTGATTTGTCCGAAACACGCCTCCTAGAATCTGCGATCGCTAAGTTGTTTACTCAAGCCTCTCAAAAAGGCAAGTTAACTCTTACAGACTGCTATGGCTTAGTGGCTGCACTCTTAACCTATCCCCTCAGCGAAGCCGAGCAAGATTTAATCAATCGTCTGCTGTATGCGGTTCGTAGAGGTAGGATGGAAGTCGTAATCGATTAACCCAGGGGTTTAGTCAGTTAGCCGATTGAAGGTTAGAACTTTCCACCTTCAACCTATCCCCCTCACTCAATATCGCTCTAATAACAGTTTTACTTCCTCTTCCATCGCTAAATCTTTCATGGCTTCCCACTCGGCTTTGCGAACTGCCAAGTAAGCTTGAGCGAGTTCTGTACCCAAAGCCTCTAGAAGCACTTGATCACTGCTCAGTTGAGCGATAGACTGCTCTAAGTTGATAGGCAATTGATCAATATTACAGATATTTCGCTCCGCTTCTGTCATATATCCAGGGTCTATTGTTACAGGTTCTCCGAGTTCCAGACAGTGCCGGATGCCATCGAGTCCCGCCGCAATCACAGCCCCTAAAGCCAGATAAGGATTAGCAGAAGCATCCACGGTTTTAAATTCAAACTGAGTTGGACTAGATTCTTCCGGGTTACTCACCACCCTCACTGCCGCCTCTCGGTTATCCATTCCCCAACAGCGAAACGCACCACTCCCATGATGTGGACGAATCCGGCGATAAGAATTGATGCTGGGTGTTGTAAGTGCCATGAGTGCTGGCAGGTGGTGGAGGATTCCCGCAATGAAGCGACGGGCAATTTCTGAGAGTTCCCCCCCTACATCGAGATTGGGTATCAGGTTTTGTCCCTCCTGCCAGAGACTGAGGTGGAGGTGACAACCGCTACCCGCTTTGTCAGCGAAGATTTTCGGTAAGAATGAGGCGATAAGATTATGTTGATATGCGATCGCACGCACCGTTTCCCGAAAAGCAATTTGCTGATCTGCCGCGGCTAACGCATGAGTATAAAGTATCGAAATTTTCTGCTGACCTGGCCCGGATGCGGGATAATACTGTTCGACTAGCATCCCTTGTTCGATCAGTGCTTCTGCAATCTGATCAATCACCGGCTGATGCAAGTCCATGGCTAGAGTAGAAGCAAAAACCGTCTCATCCGCAGGGACAATATTACCCCCAGTCTGTTTGAGAAAGTAGAATTCATTCTCAAAAGCGGCAATAACTTCCAATCCCTCATGCTGGGCTTCCGCAACCATCCTTTTCAGGAAGTGTCGGGGACAAAGATTCCAAGGAGAACCCTCTTTGAGCATATCTCCCAGCACGCGAGCATGACCAGGAGCATAGGGCAAAGGTGTTAAAGTGTTCCAGTCTGGTACTAGGCGTACCTCACCCACCGGCCCCAAACCACTGCCGGATGCTGGGGCATCAACCATCACAGGAATCGCTTGCTGTGCAGCAGAAATGCCAACACCGTGTTTGAGGTACTCAGCGATCGCGCCTCGATGTACCGCTTTGCCGCGAATGATGTTGGCATTGTCACACCAGAGAATCCTAACAAACCGAGTACCCGTGGCATCGAGAGTTTGTAAAAGTTCTTTCTCCATGTGTGACTCTTGGGGGGTTGGAATTTGTTAAAACATTTTACCTATTTGAGCGGTTGCAGATTCTCAACGGTGAAAGATATCTCGTCATCCGCCGTGAATGCCGCGTAATTGATACTAATCTTGGTTGGGTAGCCGAGGGTAGGGTGGTAAGTTACTAACAGGTCTTCTGCTTCCTTTGTGATCGCATCTTCTATCACATCAAACAGCTTGGCGATCGAATCAATGTCTGTGAAGTCCTCCTGATTAAATGACAGTGCATCAATGGCAGGAACGATTGAAGTAACTTTCCCATTACGGACTTCAATATTCACGGGTTGCATTGATTCCATTGAACAAAAGCAAGTCTGGCGCACTGTGAAGCGGTAGTTGGAGATACTTTGCTTAGCCCACAATTGCTTGTTTCGCTGCAATTGAGCAGTGCTTGTGTTTTCAGGAGTTACTCTTGTCTCCTGATCCAACACGGCTAAATCAGCTTGGGCGTTGGCAAGAGGTTTTGTAGCGTCGCACAACCCAGTTTGTATTGTCAATTCCTCACCAGAAGCATAAACAAGATACTCTTTTCCTTTTTCAAAGGAGTATTCGCAACCTCCGAAGGATTCCGATGTCAAGATAACCTGCTGTTTGTCTACTTTTCCTTTCCAAACTTTTGAAACTTCAAATGTAACTTTGAACGCAACCAAAGAATCTGAAGTGTCGCGACTCCTATCAGTTTTAGCCATAATATCAATGACTTTTCCTGCAAAAACCGCCCTAGAGGTTCTGAAACTTTTTTTGGGTGTAGTGGGAATACAAAGACATGTAGCACTGGCTAGATGGGAATTTAAAACCAATAGGCTTGCCGCAAGCAGGAATATTTTTTTCATGGCTTACACATGACAATAATAAAACTTTGACTGAAAGATATCAGTCAAAGTTCCTCTCATCAAAAATATTGTCTTTGTTTGGCTGGCGCGATCGCTCCCCATCAGGGAATTGGCTAACACATTTTACCTATTTCAGGGGTTGCAAATTCTCAAGGGTGAGAGAGAGTTCTTCATCAGCCATCTGTTTGTTATAGTCGATGTCGATTTGGGTTGGGTAACCAAGGGTGGGGTGGTAAGTTACTGAAAGGCGGTGTGCTTTCTTGGCGATCGCATCTTCTACTACCTGAAACAGTTTCGCTACTGAATCGTGCTTGTTGAAGTATTCTCGATTAACGGGTTTTCCATCACTAGCCACAACAATTGAAGTCGCTTTGCCATTACGAACTTCAATTTTCAGAGGTTCGCTTGATTTAGGTAAACAAAAGCAACTCCGGCGCAATGTGTAGCGATAGTTGGAGATTTTTTGTTTTGCCCATAATTGCTTGTTGCGCTGCAATTGTTGAGCGGCGTTTGAGGTTTGAGCGGCTGGTGTTTTTCCCCTACCTAATACCGCTAAATCTCTTTGGGCATTGCCAAGGAGTGTTGTGCCACTGCACAACCCAGTTTGCAATTGAGTTCCCTGCCCATTAGCATAAACTAGATATTCTTTCCCTTTCTCAAAGTTGTATCCGCAACTCGCGCTAGAACCTGATGTCAAGACAACCTGCTGTTTGTCTACTTTTCCTTTCCAAACTTTTGAAACTTCAAAAATAACCTTAAACCCACCCAAAGAGCCTGAAGCTTCGGGATTAGTACCACTCTGATCGACAATATCAATAACTTTTCCAGCAAAGACTTCTCTAGAGTTCTTTAAACTTTGTTGGGGTGTAGTGGGGAGACAACTACAGGCATTTGCAGCAGTGGTATTTAATACCAATAAGCTGGCAGCGATAAGGAATATTTTTTTCATGGTGTACACCTCACAATCATGTTGATTAATTACAGTTACAACGGCATTTCTTCGATTTTCTCACAAGGATGAGTGTAGGCAAATGGCATTGCCATGCCCTTATCCTATGAGTTATGAACTGAACACGGCTGTACTGTTATAAGTTTGTTGAGTAACGATTCACCGCGTTCGCGATCAAGCCTTCTGCGAACTCAACTCAGACATTGACTTACAATTGTGAGCGAAAGTTCCTTTGATTAGGGATTGCCAGAAAATAAGTTATCCAATTTTGTGGCATAGGCAACACGATCAGCTACCCTATACAGGGAGTGGTTTTTTGAAGAGGTACAAATATTTTAAATCCCGAATACCACCGACTGACCCTCCAGAAGCTTCATCAAGCTGATGTACAGCTACTAATTCCCATTCTTGTTGTCCCAAAAAGTTCAATCCTTCCACAAGCTCGTACTCTTGACCATCAATATTTAGTACCCGATAACCCTTATATCCCAGTAATCCTTCTCTCTTAACTGAACAGTATGCCTTAAAATATTGCCACTTCATTTTTACTCCTTAGTGATACAGCTCGCCTAGCTGGCTACTCCTCATCCATGCTGTTGCCTTCTACATATTCATCTGTCCAGTCCATCCCTTCTGTGCCTGGTTGGAAGTCTTCCGCTACAATAGCCGCTTGCTGGGATAGTAGAGCATTCCGTTGTGCAACTGGTAGCTTGAGGAAAGCATGGCGAGCTGGTTTATATGCCTTCGATTGTGGGCTAGGCTATCTTAATTTATCCAACAGATGATAGTCACAGTGGCTTGAGCGATCGCTATCAAGTTGCACAGTGCGATCGTTTAATGCAGCACCTAGGTAAGAGAGTAATTTCGCAAGAAAGCGATCGCATTCCTCTCCTATCCGTTCCAGTCTTAACATCTCATGCAAAAAAACGATTGAAATCGAGCGAATATTGCATCGATATTCAAATAATGTAGCTAAATTTACTAAAAGACATTGAAAACTTTAATAGTTGTTATTGAGGATAACTGAGGCATAAGGCTTGTAAAGGTTTATGACAGCCAAAAAGAATCTCATCGTTATTGGCAACGGCATGATAGGACACAAGTTCCTAGAACTGATGATTGCCAAAGGAGCGACGCAAAAATGGAACTTAATAACCTTCTGTGAAGAACCGCGTGTTGCCTACGATCGCGTTAACCTCAGTGGCTATTTTTCTGGCAAAACAGCAGCAGATTTATCACTGGTAGAACCAGGACTTTATCAAGAAAACGGTATTCAAATTCATATTGGTGATAAAGCTGTTGCAATCGATCGCGAACAAAAAACAGTCTCATCAGCAAATGGCTTAACAGTTCCCTACGATAAGATTGTCCTCGCAACCGGTTCCTCTCCCTTCGTACCACCGATTAAGGGGAATGAGATTTCAGGAGCTTTTGTATACCGCACAATTGAAGACCTGGAAGAAATATCTACCTACGCCAAAAATTGTCAAGTTGGTGTAGTTATTGGTGGAGGTTTATTAGGTCTAGAAGCCGCTAATGCCCTCAAGACAATGGGATTGAAAACCCATGTCGTTGAATTTGCCTCTCGATTAATGCCTGTACAAGTTGATGATGCAGGTGGCGCGATTCTCCGCAGCAAGATAGAAGCGCTTGGGGTTTCGGTTCATACCAGCAAATCAACGACCCAAATTGTCAGCGAAGATGGCAAAATTGCCAAGATGCTCTTTGCAGATGGTTCTGAGTTAGAAACAGACATGATCGTCTTTTCTACCGGAATTCGCCCCCGTGATGAACTGGCTAGAAGCTGCGGATTAGAAGTCGGAGAACGGGGTGGTGTTGTTATTAACGACTACTGCCAAACATCTGATCCAGAAATTTATGCGATCGGTGAATGCGCCCTCTACAAAAATCGCATCTATGGTTTAGTCGCTCCTGGTTATACAATGGCAGGAGTCGTGGCAGATGTGTTGAATAACATCACCACCAGCACCTTTGCTGGTGCAGATATGTCTACCAAACTCAAACTTTTGGGGGTGGATGTTGCTAGTTTTGGAGATGCGTTTGCCAGAACTCCCGGTGCTAGAGAAATTGCCATCACTGATACCGTTCAAGGCATTTACAAAAAGCTAGTGCTGAACGAGGATGGTACTCGTTTACTCGGTGGAATTCTCGTCGGAGATGCGTCTACCTACGGCACGCTGCTGCAATTTGTGCAAAACGCCATTACCCTGCCACCTCATCCAGAAGATTTGCTGATGCCGCCACGAGAAGGCGCACCTGTAGCCAAGATGGGGGTGGAAAGCTTACCGGATACTGCCCAAATTTGTTCTTGCAATAATGTCAGCAAAGGCCAAATTTGTACAGCTATTCGAGAGCAGAATTTAACCGATGTCCCCACCATCAAAAAATGTACAAAAGCTGGAACAGGTTGTGGTGGTTGCGTACCCCTGGTGACGGATTTACTTAAGTCGGAAATGAAGAAAGCAGGGATAGAGGTGAAGAATCATCTCTGCGAACACTTCGCTTATAGCCGTCAAGAACTTTATCACTTGGTGCGTGTTCACCAAATTAAGACATTTGATGAATTAATTCAAAAACATGGTACAGGTAGAGGTTGTGAAATTTGTAAGCCTACGGTAGCTTCGATTCTCGCTTCGACTTGGAATGAGCATATTTTAGAGAAGTCTCTTGTTGGTCTTCAAGATACCAATGATTACTACCTCGCTAACATTCAGCGGGACGGTACTTATTCAGTTGTGCCACGAGTTCCCGGTGGGGAAATTACGCCGGATAAGCTGATTGTGTTAGGACAAGTTGCCCAAGAATTTGGTCTTTATACCAAAATTACAGGTGGACAAAGAATTGATTTATTTGGGGCGCGTGTAGAGCAATTGCCTCATATTTGGAAGCGATTAGTTGATGCTGGATTTGAGTCAGGACATGCTTATGGCAAGGCACTGCGGACGGTGAAATCTTGCGTTGGAAGTACTTGGTGCCGCTTTGGAGTACAGGATTCTACGAGTTTGGCAATTGAATTAGAACTGCGGTATCGGGGTTTGCGATCGCCCCACAAATTAAAATCCGCTGTATCGGGTTGTACTCGTGAATGTGCCGAAGCTCAAAGTAAGGACTTTGGGATAATTGCCACTGAAAAAGGTTGGAATTTGTATGTGTGCGGCAATGGTGGGATGAAACCACAACATGCAATACTGCTAGCCGAGGATATCGACAAGGAAACTTTGATTAAATATTTGGATCGGTTCCTCATGTTCTATATCCGCACGGCAGATCGACTGGAACGCACAGCAACTTGGTTCAACAAGCTTGAAGGGGGAATTGATTACCTTAAGCAGGTGATTCTTCATGATTCTCTAGGCATTGGTGCTGAGTTGGAGCAAGAGATGCAGTACCTGGTTAATACCTACCAATGTGAATGGAAAACGACAATTGAAGATGCCGAAAAACTCAACCGTTTTCGTCATTTTGTGAATTCTGATGAGTCCGATCCGAATATTTTACATGTAGAAGAACGAGGTCAAAAACGCCCCGCTAAAGAACACGAAAAAACTCTAGCGATTACTTCACAATAGCCTCACCTCCCCCTGAGGAAGGGGGGAGACATGCAGGGGAAATCACCCAGAATCCCCCTTGGGTGGAAGTAGAAAGAATCAAGCACCCTCCTCGTTGCGGGGACCGGAGCTTTAGTGAGGAATGGGGAGGGGTTCTATGGGGATGTATTGGATTGATGTTCTAACCAGTCCCCAAGAAAACGCAGCACGTAATTATTAGGAAAAAAACAATGGTTCAATCATTAGTTCGTGAGACGAGTAAAACCTGGGTTGATATTTGTTCGATTGAAGCGATCGCACCCAATACCGGAGTTTGTGCCTTAGTTGAAGGTCAACAGGTAGCAATTTTCAAGGTTGGAAATCAGGATGAAGTTTTTGCGATTAGTAATTACGATCCGTTTAGTAAAGCCTTTGTGTTATCGAGAGGAATTGTCGGCGATCGCAAAGGTATCCTCAAAGTGGCTTCCCCGATTTACAAGCAAAATTTCAACTTACTGACTGGACAGTGTCTTGATGATGAAACAGTAAGCATTCCCACTTATCAAGTCAGGGTAGTTGAAGGTAGAGTGCAGGTATCTGTCTAAGTTGGTGAGATAAATAGGAAAAAAAGGGGAGCGATCGCGGATAAACTGCAAGCATGAGAGTGCTGTAGTAAGAAGCGATCGCTCTGTGGTCGTGCAAACGACATCTGAAACTAAGTTCCGCCCTTCTTTTCCAGTAGAGACAATAAAGCAGGTTTCTTATTAGCTACATAAGCCACTGGCTTCTTTGTTTTTATCACCTTACCTTCTTTTAAAGCTCTACTTAACCAATCTTCTACCTGCCCTTTTCGTACATCAAGACATTCGGCAAGAGATTTTGCATCCTTGGGCTTCTCTAAATGATTGAGGATAAATGGTAAAACTGCTTCGTAGATGTCTTTTGGAGATGGCTGATTAACAGGGAGAAGCATACCTGTAAATGAATCTGCTACTACTGAGGCTTTATTTGTCACAACATCTACTACCTCAGGGTCTATCGCTTCCACTTCAGCCTTTGTTGCTTTAACTTCTGGTGTAGCTGACTCATTGGCAGGGAAAATCATACCTGTCAATGGCTCTACTAGTGAAGGTTTATTTGCCAGAATATCTGCTAGCTCAGAGTCTGTCGCTTCCACTTTAGTCTTTGTTGGTTTAACCTCTGGTGTAGCGGCTTCTAAGAGTGTCCTCAATCGTCCCTTCAATGAACTAGCAGGTATTACTGGCAAAGGTTTTGCTCCCTTTTTAAGCAGTTGCCGATTACCTTCTGGTATAGTTCCCTGCATTCTCACAAAAATTGGGACATCCTTTATCCGTTCCAGCGCCTCAGTAGCACCCGCCCAAGTACCGCCCTTACCTACAGATGAACTCACTACAAGGGCATAATCACCTAAAGCATAGATGTACTTGTTTCGACCCATCGCATTACCAGCGTTGAAGCTAGCACCAGGATCGACGGCAGAAATTAGGGTAAGTCTCCCTTCTTTAATGCCAGCACGATACTTGCCAGCTACTGCTGCCTTGCTTAAGCTATCAGCGAGTACACCTACAGCGGTTCCACCTGCCTCTAAAACTGCCAGCATAGCCGAAGAATCTACCCCACGCGCCCCACCGGAAACTACCTGTATTCCTTGTTCAGCACAAGTTTGTGCAACTCTCTGGGTATAGCCAACTCCTTCTTCATCAACATCACGAGAACCAACAACAGCCAACCCTCCTTCAGAAAGCAGTTCTATGTTGCCAATCCCATAGAGAATTGCGGGTGCTGAATGTCTCAGCCTCTGTTTAAGACGCTTGGGATACTGAGAGTCGCCTCGTCCCAGCACCCATAGTCCTTGGTTCGTCCACTTCTCAACTGCCAAGCCCAGCATGACACCTCGTTCCAGTAAAGCTACCAGCCTGTCAGAGTCGAGCTTGCCAATGGATATTTTCGATAACCGATTTTTGAAGGTTGAATCCAGCAAATCCCCTGGACTCATCTCATTTTCAAGTAGCCAACCTGCTAAGGAGTTATACTCACCTAGCGTCAAGGGCTGCGGTTCCATTTGCCGATTTTGCCCAAAGCTGGCACACAGCAATAAAATTGCTTGGGTATCTGGTGACAGCACATGGTTTAACATAATTTTCTAATCCGCTTGGTCTAAAGAATTGAGTGCTAATGCCAGAGGAAAAACCTGACCACTTCCAGCACGACGTAACAGGGCAGCAATGACAGTAAAAGTCCAACGGGAATCTACCATATCATCAATTAAGAAAACTGTACCCTTCATGCCTTGCCAAGTGTCAACCTCAAATACACCATCTAAATTATGAGCTTGTTGGTAACTATTACTCATCTCTTTTTGTTGTTTATTGGGGCGGGCTTTACGAACAACTGGCTTAAAGGGTAAACCTAATTTCTCAGCCAGTCGTTGAGCAAAATTTGGTAAGAGTTCTGGACGATTTAATGAGGGAACGCAAGTTACCCAAGTGGGAAAAATTTGAGGTTGCCAACGTTGAATCATCTCAAAAGCACCCTGTACCAGCGCATCATCAAAATGATTATCCCGATATTTACCCTGTTTAACTAATTCTCCCCAACCTGCATCACCCCAGAGAGACAAAGCCCTTCCTTCCACTGCTCGTAAATTGTCTCGAATATTCCCTGAAAGGCCATAAATTGGTAGTGCTTGTGAAGGCCATTGTTTGCGGGGTTCAATGATTTGGTCACTGCGACGTAGATACTGGATTGCTTGATTAACCCGTTCTAGGGAGTAGGTTTCTGGGAATAAAGGTCTACCCAAGCACACAGTACATTTGCCGCAAACAGTTGGGTTGGGGTCATCTAATTCTATTGCTAGAAAAGTCATTAAGCATTGTTGACTTTCCATATATTCCAGCATCCGAGCTTGTTCAGAGCAGCGGATTTGCGTCAACCGTTCGATTTTCTCAGTATTGGGCTGATAAGATACTGGAGTAGCATACCACTTGGAACCTTGCTTAGTTATAGGTGCGGGAGACTCCAGCGACAGGAGTTTCAAAACCTTTTCAATCTGTCCTCTAGAAAGATTGAGTTGCTGCTCTAGTTGGGGAACAGAAAAGCCATTATCCGCCTGTTCTAGAGCTTCTAAAACCTGCTGAACATGAACTTCTGGAGGAAAGGCGGTTCTGATGAAATAATTGGTAATTTCGTCGTCTTCATCACCGCTAAGAAGAATTCCATAAGCTTGCTCTACCGCTCTACCCGCTCGTCCTACTTGCTGATAATAATGAACAACAGAACCTGGACGTTGGTAATGAATGACAAATCCTAAATCGGGTTTATCAAAGCCCATTCCTAAAGCAGTAGTTGATACCAATGCTTTGATTTCATTTTTGAGCAGTTGGTCTTCTAAAGCTAAACGTTCTTCATTAGTTAGTTCGCTGTGGTAGGCTTCAGCGTCAATTCCTTGTGTCTTTAACCAATCGGCAATTCGTTCAGCATCTCTGACAGTGAGTGTGTAAATAATACCGCTACCAGGTAAGTTTGGAAGGTATTCGGCTAACCATGCCATTCGTGCTGCTGGACTATTGAGCTTGATATTTTGCAAATGCAAGCTTTTTCGGGTCAGGGAGCCTCTTGATACACGCAGATTGGCTCCCAGTTGAGCAATGATATCGTTAACGACTCGGTTGTTAGCAGTAGCAGTTGTGGCAAGGACTGGGATGTTCTGGGGAAGTGCTTGCAAAACTCGAACAATCCGCCGATAGTCGGGTCGAAAATCGTGTCCCCAGTCGGATATACAGTGGGCTTCATCAACGACAAATAATCCAATTCGTTGAGATATTGGGAACAGAACGGTTTCTCGAAATTTCTCATTTGCTAGTCGTTCCGGGGAAATCAGTAGAATATCAACTCTTCCTGCTAGCAACTGAGCTTTTATCGCTTCCCATTCTTCTGTATTACTAGAGTTAATCGTCGCGGCTTTAACGCCAATACGTTCGGCTGCGGCAATTTGGTTTCGCATGAGAGCCAGTAGTGGTGAAATGAGGAGAGTTGGGCCAGCACCACCATCTCGTAGCAAGCGAGTCGCCAGAAAATAGACTAAACTTTTCCCCCAGCCAGTACGTTGAACAACCAGTAACCGCGCTCGATTCCCGATTAAGGCAGAGATCGCTTCCCATTGTCCATCCCGAAAGTCAGCTGTTGGGTTATTCAGGGCTTGACAGAGAAGTAATAACGCCTGATTTCTGAGTTCTGTTGTCATATCCATACCCAGTTGGGAAAGCTACCTGTTTCTTCTATCAAAGCTGATAGATGCTGAGAATGTGTATCTCCGACAGTCTTAATTATTCAAAGCGAATGCCTAGCGGTACGCTACGAAGAGCGCACCATCCTCCTCGAAATCCATTCCCCCAAACCTGAAGCAGCACGAGAAGCGATCGCCTTACACTTTATTCCTTTGCTGGCGACGTGATGCCGCGCTTAGTCAAGTTCTCTTCCAGCTTCCTCATGAATTCAAAGTCATCCTCAGGTAGAGGCTGACTTCCACTTCCCAATAAATTCTCACTAGAAGGCTTCTTCTCAAGGAAGCTGAACGCCTGGCGGAACTGATGCGGCCCTACCTCAATGGGCGCGTCAAAGTGGCAGGGAATAATTCGTTCAAAATACCACTTCGCCACCTTATCCGCCCAGTCGAGTACATCCCTCGGTGCTTGGTTAAAAATGAACGTCTGTAGAATCGGTGCCACAAAAGGACGACCGCTCCCTCGTAATGCATTGAATGACTGCTTCCAATCGGTCTGCCATCGGAACGGAAACCAACCGAAATATGCCTTCTTTGACCGATCCGGCGCTTTGAAGGCATCGCGAAATGCCTCCCCCAGTCCAATCGTCTCCAACGTGCTGGGACGAAAGTACAATGCAAACAGCGAAATGCGCTGCCATCCCTTGCGGCGATTCGCCTCAGTGTCTTCAAGCACGTCGAATGCATTGTCTCTGGCGTGGAACAACAAGGGGTACGGGTCAACTTGGACAATCTCTGGTGGCTTCTCTGGCACAGAAAGCACCGAGTCTGTTAATAATAGAGTGCGCGATCGCTTGTGCAATAATGCCACTTCTTCAAAAGAACCCCGTCCGAGATCAATACTCAGCACCTCGTAGTCAAACTCATCCCCAAACGGAGCATCACCGCTAGCTTCCGGGAGTACGTGAGTTCGTTTCATGGGGAAGCCTAGCCAAGCCAACGGCAGATTCAGCGGGTAACTCCATTGATTGGCGGTCACAAAAACCTGTGAAGCAGGAAACTGTCTGGCGAAGGGACCAACAAAAACTTTGTGTTCTAAGCCCGATGCAGTGGGCAGGATGATGTATTTCACCTCACCGTGCTTCGCCTCTAATTCCTTAACCAGCCGGATACACTCTTTTGTTGGTGCAACTGGCGCATAGACGAGGAGACCGCCTTTTTCCAGCTTAACGACGGTCATGCGAATCGGTACGACGGTGTAGAGGATGCCCTGCAACTGGTCGAACGTCCAGATGGTGTCCTTAACAACTTCTTTGCGAAGGGTTCGCCGCCTATTGTATGGGTAGAGTGGTACAGCAAGCCAAAACCGCCATGACCAGTCCCCAGGATTAATACTCGGGCTATCCTGTTGCCCCTGTCCAAACGACTGTGCCCTCAACATATGCGTCTGGTGCGCTTTCTTTAGTGGTTCTATCCACTCCACGACCCCCTCCCTAATTCCCAAAACTCACGCCTGTTTTTATCTAATCGAAAGATGCTGGAGTTTAGCATTAAACTCTAGACTGAATGCTTTTGTCCGAACCTGGGAGCGTATCGCCAAGTGGTCAAAGTCGTCACGATTAACATTCTGTTTGAAATGGAAAAATGGGCGCAGCGTCGCGAACTCTTGGTGGAGGGTTTGGCAGCTCAACAAGCAGATTTAATCGGACTACAGGAGGTCAAGCTTCCAGAAGACAACAGCGCTTGGCTGGCACAGCAGCTTAATATGCCTTACGTGCAGCTAGTGCCTTCCAAAGGACTAGACGATAAAGGTTTCCCCTATTACGGAGGAGCAATTCTCAGCCGTCATCCCTTCACGCAACAGGACACTCTTGACTTGCAAACTCAGGGACGAGTAGCCCAATACGTGCAGGTTGAAGTGGACGGTCAGCCATTGGTATTTTGTAACGGGCATTATTACTGGTATCCTGGTCCCAAACCCGAACGGGTAAAGCAGGTGCAGTTGCTTCTCGACTGGCTGGGTAAGTTACCACCCGATATGCCAATCGTGGCAGTAGGGGATTTTAACGGTATGCCTGAGACACCGGCGATAGCGAAGCGCTGCTGCGAAGCGCAGATCGCACTGATGCGCGAGAGATTTACCTCAGCTTACGCAGCGTACCACGGTCACGAGCCGGAATATACCTGTCCCACACCCTTAAGAAAACGACGTAGCTTGCAGCGTCGGTTGGTCAAATACCTAGTCAACGTATGGATTCACCGCAACTTGCGACCTTGGCGCGGTACGCTGGACTACGTGTTTATCAACCAGCACCTGCGCGTGCAAAACTGCCAACTCATTCTCACCGAACCTGCTCCCAATGACCCCACCGTGTACCCCTCTGACCATTTTGGCATTGCGGCTGAACTTGAAATAGTGAGCTACTCATCTTGATTGAAGAACAAAAGCTGATTGAAAAACTGCAACGCATTGAAGCTTTGTTCGCGGGTGCAACGACAAAGGGGGAGAAGGTTGCTGCTGCCAATGCCTTAGAGCGTATCCGTGAAAAACTTAAAGACGTTCAAAAACTCGATCCACCAGTGGAATACAAATTCACCTTGTCGGATATGTGGTCAAAGAAGCTGTTTTTGGCATTGTTGCGTCGCTACGGCATTGAGCCTTACCGCTATTACCGACAGAAGCATACTACTGTCATGGCTCGTGTTCCCGTCAGCTTTGTGAACGACACCCTTTGGCCAGAATTCCAAGAACTTAATAATACTCTCCGTTCCTATCTGGATGAAGTAACCGATCGCGTGATTACTACTGGTATTTATGCTGACAGTTCCGAAGCTGAAGTTAGACAGGAACTTCTCTCCGATTGAGATTTTGGACTGATGAGCGATCGCTAAAGCTGCCGTTACAGATTTGATTTCAAGTGCTGCCTCTAGAGAGGTAAAACCGTTAAGATACAGTCATCATATCCCTTGGGTAGTCGTCATGGTAGAGTACAACTCGTTGCAATATCTTCCTACAGAAGAAGACCTGCCTGAAACTGACAATACCCCTGTGGATAATGAGCTGCAAATCCTCATCCCTAATCTGCTACGAGCAATCCTGGCTCTTTTGTGGGCTTCCCGAATGGACTGGTTTTTGGGAGTTAACTTGGGAATCTACTATCACCCAGACAAAGCAGCGATTGGGCCAGATGGTTTCTTGAGTCTGGGAGTTCCAAGGCGTAGGAGTGCCAAAGGACGATTGAGTTATGTCGTCTGGCAAGAAAACAACGTTGTGCCTCAGTGGGTTTTGGAAGTTGTCTCTAAAACGCCTGGTGGTGAATACGACGACAAGATGACTAAGTATGCAGAGATGGGGGTACTTTATTACACCATCTATAATTCCGACTACTGGAAACGGGACAAGCATGAGCCGTTTGAGGTTTATCGCCTAGAGAGGGGAGCTTACGTGCGGCAGAGGGGAAATCCCGTGTGGATGCCGGAAATTGGGCTAGGGATTGGGTATGAGCAGGGGACGCATGAGGGCTGGAGTCGTGAATGGCTGTACTGGTATGACCAGCAAGGCAACCGATTTCCTGCTCCAGAGAATGTAATTCAGCAAGAGCGGCTAAGGGCTGAGCGAGCGGAGCAGCAGGCGAGGATGGCTGAGCAGCAACTTGCAGACTTGATTGCTAAGTTGCGGGAACGGGGCATTGACCCAGACAATCTGTGAAAGGTTGTCCCGTTTGGATAGCGAACAACTCATTCATGATGCCGATTTACTGATTCAAATGTCGGGGAAATAAAAGCTAAAACTATCAGGTTATATGAGACAAAAACCGTATTACTCTGTACGCCTGGGAAAGAATCCAGCAGCCAAGCTTGAATTACCAATGCTTCTTCAGCTGTTTTGTGTAGTGTACAAAAAAATGTTGCAGGAGGGATATTTTCAAGAAGCGTTTGGCTACTTTCACTCCAAAGTTGGGCGTGTGGCTGGCACATTAGGTTATGATCTTGAAGCTTCAATGTTATGGAAGCTTCGCAAGCAGAATTTATATCCAATAGAAGAAAAATGTAATTCTTACTCTGAAGATGATTTGTTTGATGTCATCGAATTTCTCTACGACTGCGTGTCAGAACCTATCAGTGCTGTCACCGAGGAATCTGTATGGCTCGACGTAGAGGAATGCTGGCTTTATACAAAATTTAACCAGGAGACTGGGCATCAGAAATTTCGTTACGAGATTAACGAATTGCTGCGCGATTACAAAGACGGCTACGAAATTTCAAAAACAGGAGAAATATTGGCTCTTCCCGATCCAGGAATGGAATCATTGCTTCAAGAAAAGCTACCGGAATATGACCCAGAGAATGTAGAAGTACGGGTGAAGGCAGCTATCCAGAAGTTTAAAAATCGCCATTCTTCGCCAGATGATAGACGCGATGCGATCAGGGATTTGGCAGATGTTCTTGAATTCTTACGCCCAAAACTCAAAACTGTTGCGACGCAACAAGAACAGGACTTGTTCAACATAGCGAACAATTATGATATCCGCCATCACAATGAGAAGCAAAAGAAAGATTACGATAAACCTATCTGGTATACCTGGATGTTCTATTTCTACCTCTCTACTGTATATACGGCAGTTAGGTTGATCAAAAAGCAAGAAGAGAATAGCATTCAGTAAATGTGGCACTCCCGAGTCATTTAAAGTGAGAGGCATCATCGATTGGGCGATCGCTCCTCACTCGACAGCCCAGTTCTAACAGGTTGTTACAATGGGTGGGCTAGGGATTAATTTCTGGTTTTAGGAAAGCAGGTAGAGGAAAACAGACCCATGACAATCACTGTGACTCTTAGCCCAGAAGCAGAGGCGAAACTCCTTGAGAACGCTGCCAGACAGGGAAAAGATGTCGCAACTGTTGCCGCTGAACTGCTAGCTAGTGTTCTAGAGTGGGAAGCACAAGACTACGAAGAAGCTGTAGAAGGCATCCAGCGTGGATTAGACGATTTTGAGGCGGGACGGTTTCGTTCTTTTGCAGAGTTTCAGAGGAACAACGTCAACGTGTAGAGGCTCCTAACTAGTGGTCTGTCAAGGCAATTTTGACGAATAGTAGAAGTATGTATGTACTAAGGCTCGGATTAAATTGAAGCAGCTCTATCCGTCAATTAGTTCTTGACAGACCACTAGATTGCCAACTTATAATCGCTGCAATGTTTTTTAAACCTAGGCTAAATGCTTTTGTTCAAGGCTGTGAAGTACGTTAGCGAAGCAAGCTGTAAGGCTTATTTCCCAACGGCTAGGCTTGAGGTTAACTAACGGGACTTAAACAAAAATCGAGAAGCAATAAAGGTATAATCTAAGCATGGCATAGATTTCACGTTAAAGTTTGAGCGATGAAAGAGACAACTCCTGCCGCCATGCCCCCTTGCTTCGATAGATGGTGTAAACGCTTTGATGATATCTGGACACATAAAGCACAAAAACGGGAGTTTAGAAACTATATCGGGGGATTATTAGGGGAAAGTGAACGAAAAAATCTGTCTCAAATGGCGGATAACGCTGTCGGAGTGAGTTACCACCGATTACACCATTTTTTGACGGAAGCGCCCTGGTCAACCTTAGAAGTAAATGAGCGTCGCCTGGTGGTGATGAATCAGTGTAGTCAAACCCGGATAAGTAGAGGATTCACATTAATCGTTGATGATTCAGGTCATAGAAAGAGTGGCAATTTCACAGAGGG